>WJJU01000252.1 GCA_014729595.1 Chitinivibrionales bacterium | reverse complement strand
TCGATTCGGTGGTCAGGAACCTGTCGATACACTATCCTTCATCGACACCGGTGACAGTTGTATCACGGGTTACGTGGCCGGACCAACACATAGTATCGGGAGATTTGTCCTCAATTGCCGACATGCTGAAAAGCGAGGGAATACGCAAGACAGCAATGATAATCGTTGGCCGGTTTTTGCTCAACAAAGGCGACTTATCCAAACTGTATGACGCGTCTTTTACAACTGAATACCGACAGGGAGAATAGACTATGCGCGGGTTGCCGAACAACTGTGCTGTGATTGCCGTTTCGCAGGCCGGCCTGCGCACAGCAACACACCTAGTGACACGCGGATTTTCCGCAGTCTTATTTGGCCCCCAAAGCCTGCCGGCTGAATATAGCCCGCCTGCAAAGGTGAACTGGTTTGATGACGGCATTCACGCATTGACAGAGAGAGTCTTTGGTGCATTTGACGGACTGGTGTATGTGATGCCGATGGGAATCGTTGTGCGCGCCATAGCGCCACACCTTCGAAGCAAACACACCGATCCCGCGGTGGTCACGGTGGATGTGGGAGGCCGCTGGGCAGTGGCAACGCTTTCGGGCCATGAGGGTGGAGCGAACGATCTTGCGGCATGCGTTGCCCGCTGCCTTCGCTGTGAGCCGGTAGTTACAACTTCCACAGAAGCCGAAAAGACATTGGTCGCCGGTATAGGGTGCAGAAAAGGTGTTTCTGCACAGGACATAGAAACGGCAGTCATCACAGCGCTCGATAACGCGGGATGTGATCCGGCTGAACTCAGACTTATAGCAACGGTTGATGCGAAAGAGCGGGAAGAAGGACTTTTGGCTTTCTGCCAAAAACACAAACTCCCTCTCAGAGTTATCAGTCGTGAAGAAATTCGTGAAGCTCGCATTAATTGCGAGGAGTCTGAATTTGTCCGCAAAACTTTGGGTATTGGAGCGGTTGCAGTGCCTTGTGCATTGCTCGGCGGAACAAAAACGCAACTTATAACAGACAGGATAGCATGTTGTCAGGTAACAGTAGCGCTGGCGCGGGAAAATTGTATGTGGTAGGTCTGGGACCGGGAAACCGCGCCATGAGGACCTTTGCTGCCCAGGCTGCGGTTCTTGACGCCGATGTCGTTGTCGGTTACAAAAGCTACATAGATCTGGTAGCGGACCTAATCGAGGGTAAGGTCGTGGAATCCTCGGGAATGCGTGACGAGAGAAATCGAGTCATGCGCGCAATCGATCATGCCCTCGCAGGAAAATCCGTCGCATTGGTATCCAGTGGCGACCCCGGCGTTTATGGTATGGCCGGGCTGGCCCTTGAATCGTGCAGGAAAAGAGACTGTGACGTACCGATCGAAATTATTGCCGGAGTGACCGCCGCCAATTCCGCGGCCGCACTTCTTGGTGCGCCCCTTTCGTGCGACTACTGCGTCGTAAGCTTGAGCAATCTGCTTGTGCCGTCCGACCGGATTCTTCGACGCGTTCGTGCGGCTGCCGCGGCCGATTTCGTTACGGTTCTCTACAATCCGGTCAGCCAAAAACGCAAACAGTTACTGCTTGACACGAAAGAGATTTTTCTCGAACACAGATCCCCCCAGACGCCGGTCGGTATCGTGCACGGCATCGCACGAGAGAGCGAGTCTGCCAAGATATCAACACTGGATTCATTTGTCGATTATGTCAAGGACATGGTGACGACGGTCGTTATCGGCAACTCACAGACGCACGTGTGGCGAGGTACCATTTTAAATCCCCGGGGGTATGAGGTATGATTCTTATCCTTGGAGGAACATCGGAGTCGCGTGAACTCGCTATTTTGTGCACGCAGCAGAGCTATTCTGTGCTCTACACAAGTACGACCGATATCATCGATGAATTGCCGCAAGCGGTTGAACGATGGATAGGTTTTCTGTCACCGGAGGTGTTTGAGAACCTCATCCGTGATAGGTGCATTTCATGCGTTGTGGATGCAACCCACCCGTTTGCCGTGGAGATTTCCCGGCAGGCAATGGACGTGTGCAGCCACACGAAGGTCCCCTATTTACGTCTGGAACGGGAAGCTCTCGCGGATTTGGATCGTTTCCAACATGTGCACCACGTTGCTACAGTTGAAGAGGCCGGTCGGCCGGCGTGTGCAACACCGGGAAAAATCCTCTCTACAATTGGCGTGCGCAAGCTGCCTGAGTTAGCATCGCAGCTTGGTAAACGAAAAGACGATCTCATTGTACGCGTTCTGCCAACGGTAGATTCGCTCGCAACGTGTGAAGAACTCGGGCTTCATACGTCACAAATTGTGGCAATGCAAGGGCCGTTTTCCACGGAGTTTGACGCGATGCTCATCAGGACGTTCGGCGTTACTGTTATGATTGTCAAAGAATCCGGCAACCGGGGCGGACTCACCGCAAAGATACAGGCATGCAAGGAGACGGATTGTCGGCTGCTGGTGATCGGCCGGCCATTCATAGCATACCCGCAACAGGTAGCAACACCCCTGCAGTGCCTGCTCTGGATAGAGAAACATAAGCAAAGGAACCTGAATGGCTGACAGACATACACTTTTTCCGTTCTCTGCAATCATGGGCCAGGAGCGAATGAAACAGGCCCTTATCTTCAATGTTATCAATCCGTCTATCGGCGGCGTCCTCATTCGCGGAGAAAAGGGTACGGCAAAGTCAACCGCCGTACGGTCACTGGCCGCATTGCTGCCTGAACGGCAAGTCATCGAAGGCTGCCGATGCAACTGCGCCCCGTCATCCGCCGGCAAGCTTTGCATTGAATGTATCGATGGGGGTCGTACATCTCCAGCGACACCAACCAAACGAGTGCCTATGGAGGTAGTGGAATTACCCCTCAACGCCACGGAAGACCGGGTTGCTGGGACACTTGATATCGAAAAGGCGCTTCGGGAGGGAACACAGCAATTCGAGCCGGGGATTCTCGCCCGGGCCAACGGCAATATCCTTTATGTTGATGAAGTCAATCTTCTGGACGACCATATTGTTGATATGCTTCTCGATGCCGCCGCTATGGGAGTCAACCATGTGGAACGAGAGGGCGTATCCTTTCGGCATCAGTCTCGCTTTGTGCTTGTCGGCACAATGAACCCGGAAGAGGGCGATATCCGACCTCAGCTTCTTGATCGTTTTGGTATTGTTGTCGACGTGTGTGCTCAGCGGGATGCGGACGAACGAATGGAAATCGTGCAGCGTCGTCTCGCCTACGACAACGATCCTGTGTCGTTTGCCCAACGATGGACCGATGAGGATACCCATGTGCGGAAGGCTATTGCGTCGGCTCAAGATCGGTCAGCGTCCATAACCGTCGATACACCACAGCTTCGTCTCGCCTCCGAGATCTGCATTGAAGCCGGTGTCGATGGTCATCGTGCCGACATCGCGATCATCAAGACAGCCTGTGCCAAGGCCGCCTTTGAGGGCAGGGATCATACCAGCCGTGAAGACATTCTCGATGCTGCATTGTTTGCATTGCCACACAGGACCCGAAGAAGACCCTTTGAGGAAGCAACTTTTGACCACTCGTTTTTGGAGAAATGGCGACAATGATACATGGATCCGGTTACTCATCTCTGTGCTTTTCGGCATTTGTCGCCATGGAACAGGTGAAAATAGCGCTGCGTATTGCCGGCACGAATGAGCACATTCGCTCGTTGCTCATAACGGGTCCGACTGGTACCGCCAAAAGCGCCATCGCCTCATCGATTGGCGATGTGCTCCGGGGTAGACCCGTTTGCCGCATTTCTCCGGGCACCACCGAAGATCGTGTTATGGGTCACATTGATATCGGCAAGACTATCAGCACCGGCCGGCCTGTCTATGAGTCTGGTGTGCTTGCTCGTGCTCACGGTGGATTCGTTATTGTCGACAATGCCGACTTGATTTCGCGAGGTGTCATTGGAACAGTTCTCCGGGCCGCTCAAGAGCAATTGCTGATTGTCGAGCGCGAGGGGTGCTCAATGGTGATTCCAACCCGCACAACAGTCATTGCCACAGCCGCAAATGAACAAGATCTTTCTCCGTCGCTGATACAAAGTTTTGACATTATGGTTAGAACATCTACGATCGTCGGTATAGCAGACCGATGTGATGTGATTGAACGAAATTGTGGATCGCTTTCGTACGAACCGCCCGACTTCACACATGAATCTGAGGTACTTGAGAGAGCTTCAGATCGACTTTCGAAGGTGCGTTTTTCATCATGGCAGATGCGAAACCTGTGTAAAGCAGTTGAGACGCTTTCCCCGCAAGGTAACCGTTGCGAAATAGTTGCAGCCCATGTTGCGCGCACTCTTGCCGCACTTGACGGTAGAGACGAGATATCCGAAGAGGACATAAAAACCGCCCTGGAGTTGGCCGTTGGTCACTGCCTTAACCCGCAAATACAGTATCCGGAGGACAGCCCACCCGCTGCAGACTCCCGTGAGAATGATTGTCACGAACCCGACCAGGCCCAGCAGGAAACCGGAGGGCAAAGCAACAAGGACCACGTTCGGCCGTGCACGTCGGCAACTGATTCGGGGCCTGGCGCATCGGATACCGCAGAGTACCCTCCCCCGGAGGATAGCGGAGCGATAGGAGACACCATTCGCATTCCATCGTTTCTTCCCCGTCTTATAGATAGAAAGGTCCGTCCGGGTGGTCCCGGCCGACGCACACGCACCAGGACCAGCCGCCGAAACGGTCGGTATGTTCGCTACCGAATTCCATCCGGCCGTCCGCGCGACATTGCCGTAGATGCCACCCTTCGAGCCGCAGCGCCATTCCAGCGTCTACGCCCAACAACCGCAGACCGTCCCCTGATAGTGCTGCCTTCCGATTTCAGAGAAAAAGTACGCGAAACCAGGACCGGCTCTACCATTTTGCTTCTTGTGGATACCAGTACCTCGATGGGCCTGAACCGCCGCATTGAACGCGCACGAGGCGCATGTCTTTCACTTCTGAAACAAGCATATAGTAAGCGGGACACCGTGGGACTTATCACCTTTCACGATAGATATGTCACAACCATATTGCCTCCTACCCGAAGTGTGGAGCGAGCACATCGACTTCTTCCCTTGATAACCACCGGCGGGAAGACGCCCCTGGCTCAGGCTATCGAAGCTGTCGTTACCTACGCTTCCGGTTTGCGCTCACGCGACCGCGACTGTATCCCCGTTGTAGCATTGTTCTCGGATTTTCGACCTACACAGTCACAAGGCGGTGGGGATCCTGCTGAGGAAGTGTTTAGAATCGCTTATCGTGCAAGCTACGAGAAACTTCGATTTCTTATCGTGGATTCCGAATGCGGGTTTGTCCGACTGGGGTACGGCAAAAAACTATGTGACATTCTTGATGGGACCTACATTCACACTAATGATGAAGACAATGAATCAGTCGCTAGCGGCATTCGACAAATACTGCGAGGAGCGCCACGATGATGAAATTGCCTCCACAACCTTTTTTTGGGGACTGCCGTCCCGGTAGTTGAGAAGATGCTTCTGATAGACCCATATAGAAGCGCCGACGGCAAACCGCTAAACCATGAATAAATGCACGCACCTATTGCAAATATTTTGCATTTGGAAGAATCTTGTATTATTTTCCATTCGCTCAACAAGCCATTTCAAGGAGAGTGCGTGCCCGACAAAACAGCTCAGTTCCCAGATGAGTATCTTGAACTGCTGCGTAGTAACGGTGGACGGGTGACCCCTATCGTGACGGCGCTATTGCAGCATCTGCACGAGAGCAAGCGTGTGTACTCGCCTCAGCAGATTAAAGATGAACTCAATAACTTGCTGCGGTGTGATATCGGTTTCCCCACTATCTACCGGGCGATTGACAGGTTATTGCAGTGTCGCTTGCTCTATCGTATGTATCGGGATGATGGCCGGACCATGTTTTTCCTGTGCCGCCATCCCGAAAATAAGCATCATCACCATTTTATTTGCACCGTGTGCAACCGGGTATTTGAAATAGAAATGTGCATAGCGCACCAATATGAATCGCATGTCGCAGAACACCTTGAAGTAACCATCACCAAGCACATTTTTCAACTTGAAGGTATATGCAAAGAATGTCTTTCTGATAGTGCTCCCCGAAGGAGGAAGCAATGATTCGCAAACTGATTTTGCTTGCGGGAGTGTCCTTTGTGGCGCTTGTTGTTGCGTGTTCCAAACCTCAAACCAACGACTCGCGTATTGTTTTTGCCACCATATTACCGCAGAAGGATTTCGTGCAGCACGTCGCCGGCGAGCGCTTCGAAGTCCATGCGCTGGTAGGGCCCGGCCAAAGCCCACACAGTTACACCCCCACACCCGACCAGATGGCAAAGCTTTCCGAGGCTGCTGCGTTTTTCCGAATTGGCGTCGAGGTCGAGGAGGGGTTGTTGCCCAAACTCAAAAGGAGCATGCCGAAGCTGCCTATTGTCGATCTGCGTAAAGGTATCGAGATGCGTGAGATGACCGAAGAGCATCACCACGATGATCACCACACTCACCATCACGACGAAAATGAGGCTGACCATCACGATCACACCGATGACCATGTCGATCATCATCACGACCATGCCGGCGATGCCGCGCATGAGGGGCATCACAACGAGCACCATGAGTCTCATGCACATCATGGCAAGGACCCTCATATCTGGCTGTCGCCCCCGCTGGTCAAGCGAATGGGGGTGACGATCCGTGACGCGCTTGTCGAAATCGATCCCGCGGGTAGACAGGTATACGACCAAAACCTTCAGGACTTTCATCGCCGGCTCGATTCGCTCGATGCGCACATTCGTTCGACGCTCGCGTCTGTCAAGGGCACCGAGCTGTTCGTGTTTCATCCAGCCTTCGGCTATTTTGCCGATGAGTACGGTCTCATCCAGAAACCGGTTGAAACCGGCGGCAAGGAACCCAGTGCGCGTGACCTGACGGCGCTTGTCGATGAGGCCCGGGAGCACAAGCCAAAGGTAATCTTCGTCCAACCGCAGTATGCGCAGAAGAGCGCCCAGGCGCTTGCCGCCCAGATCGGCTGCGCGGTAGTGCCCATCAACCCGCTGCCCGAAGACTATTTCGCCGAGATGCGTGATATGTGCGAAAAGATCCGTGCGGGGTTGAGCGGCGATGAATGATGGTGAAACGGTTGTGCGGTTCAGCCATGTGTGCTTCTCCTATGGGCATGAAGAGGTGCTGTGCGATATCGATTTTGCCATCGAAGAGCGGTGGTTTGTCGGGATTGTGGGCCCCAACGGCGGGGGCAAGACGACCCTTTTGCGCTTGGCCCTCGGCCTCGAGAGGCCCGGCAGCGGGTCTGTGCGGCTGCTTGGCGATACGCCCGCGGCAACCCGCCGTCATGTCGGCTATGTTATGCAGCATCAGCAGTTCGATGAGCGGTTTCCGATAACCGTTCTCGATGTCGTCCTCATGGGGCTGTCGCAGGGGCGCACAATCGGCTTTTTCGGAAAACGTGAGACGAAAACCGCTCGGGAAACACTAGATCAGGTGGGTATCGCCGATCTGGCAAGACGCCCCTTCGCACAGCTCAGCGGCGGGCAACGCCAACGTGTCCTGATTGCGCAGGCGCTTGTCGGCAGACCCCGCCTGCTCATGCTCGATGAACCGACGGCCAATATCGATTCGGAAGGCGAGGCGGCAATCCATGAGCTGCTGCGCAACCTTGCCGGCGAACAGACCATCCTGATGGTCTCGCACAATATTAATACGGTTCTCGAGTGCGCGACCCATGTTTTGTGCGTAAATCACTCGGCGGTCCTCAACCCGCTCGCCCAGATGCATCCCAACATTCTCGAACGCGCTCGGGGCGGCGGCATCGCGGTCCTGCACCATGAACTAAATTGCGGGGTTTTCAACCGTCCCAACTTCTGCCGCAAAAAAGACAAACCAGACGGAAAAGGAAGCGGTACCGGGCGATGATTGTCTTTTTCCAGGACCTTGTGCGCTACCCGTTTCTTCAGTATGCGCTTGTTGCCGCCGTGCTGTCGTCGGTGGCCGCCGGTATCACGGGAAGCCTTACGGTCGTACGGCGTTCTACCTATATCGCCGGAGCGATATCCCACTGTGTGCTGGGCGGTCTGGGAGCGGCGCGTTATTTCCAGGTTGTCCACGGCCTCGATTGGCTCCAGCCGATGGCCGGCGCGCTCGCAGCGGCGCTTCTGGCGGCGATAATCATCGCCTGGGTGACGGTCTCGGCTCGTGAGCGGATAGATTCGGTGTTGAGTATCGTGTGGGCGCTGGGTATGGCAGTGGGCATCAGCTTCATCATGAAAACGCCGGGGTACAGTCAGGACCTGATGAGCTACCTGTTCGGCAGCATCCTGATGGTTTCCCCGTCGGACCTGATACTGATGGCAATTCTCGATGTGTTTATCGTTGTAGCGGTGCTGCTCTTCTATCATCCGATTCTCTCGAGCTGCTTCAATGAAGAAGCCGCCCGTGTGCGGGGAACGCCGGTAGTGCTGGTGATATACGTGCTGACCATTGTTACGGCGGTAACGGTGGTGCTGCTGACCCAAATTGTCGGCATCGTTCTGGTGATTGCGCTGCTGTCGATACCGGCGGCAACCGCCTCCCGCTTTTCGACGTCGCTTTTATCGATGATGGTCTGGGCGACGCTTCTGGCGCTGCTGTTCATGACACTGGGACTTACGGTTAGCTATGGGCCACGGCTGCCGGCGGGGGCAACGATTATCCAGGTCGCGGCGCTTGGCTATGGCCTTGTCCTGGTTGCCGGTCTCTTGCGACGAAAAAGAAGTAATCATGAATGAAACTCAGGTCAAATCGCTGCCGCTTTTCACCATCCGCGACCTCCTGCTTGCGGCAGTGGCGCTTTCCGTGTCGCTCTTTCTTCTGTTTCCGGCTCCCCTGGGCATTGCACGCCATGTCTTCGCCATTACATGGTCGTCAATTTTTCTCGAGGCGCTCATAGGCTTCAATTACGTACCGCAAAAAGTACGATAATTCGGATCAGGATGCTCTGGCGCCTTTTCGTATCGTTCGGCGCTTCTCCCTGATTCATAGGGATGTGCAAGCGCATCGAGAAGATCGTTCAGCGGCCCGAAATCGTTCTCTTCTACAACCGCCGCAAGCGTTTCCTCGACCAGATGATTGCGGGGGATCACCGCAGGATTTGCCGCTGCGCATATCCCGGTCGCCTCTTCGCGTCCATCCGGCTGGGCCTCTACACGCGCGATCCATCGATTGCGCCAGGCCTCAAGCTGGGCGGGCCATTGGGCGAGTTCGGTCTCCTGCGCCGTTGCGAGCATACGAAACGTCTCGGTATAATCGAGCTTGTAGCGCTGCATAAGGCCAAGAAAGGATTCAACAAGGGTGTCATCACCGGGGCGCTCCTCTTTGATGCCCACTTTCCTCAGCATTCCGTCTAACCAGAAACGCCTGAAATGCTGGGGAAATCGGTCGATAACCTCCTCCGCCCGTGCCGCGGTCTCGGTATCATCCGGGTTGATGAACGGCAGAAGAGTTTCCGCGAAGCGGGCCAGATTCCATTGCGCAACAGCGGGCTGATTGCCAAACGCATAGCGACCCGCAGTATCGATAGAACTGAATACCGTTGCCGGATTATATGAGTCCATAAAAGCGCATGGCCCATAATCTATCGTCTCTCCGCTCAAAGCCATATTGTCGGTATTCATGACACCATGTACAAACCCCACATGCATCCATCGGGCGATCAGTTCGGCCTGACGATCCATGACGCACTCCAGAAAAGCAAGCGCGCGGGAAGGGACCTTGAGAAGATCGGGATAATGCCGCACTATTGTATAGTCAAGCAGTTTCCGGAGTGTTGAGCTATCGCCCCCGGCAGCGGCAAACTCGAAGGTGCCCACACGGATATGGCTCGATGCGACCCGCACAAGCACGGCGCCGTCAAGCTGACGCTCCCTTCGAACCTTTTCGCCCGTAGCGACAACCGCAAGGCTGCGCGTAGTGGGTATTCCCAGAAAGTGCATTGCTTCACTGATTAGGTACTCCCGCATCATGGGCCCAACCGCCGCCCTTCCATCACCATCGCGCGAAAACGGGGTTCGGCCCGACCCCTTGAGCTGGATGTCAAATCGCCGGCCGTCCGGCGTGATATGCTCTCCCAGCAGAATCGCACGGCCGTCTCCCAGCATGGTGAAATGCCCGAATTGATGCCCTGCGTAGGCTTGTGCGATAGGCTCGGAACCCGGTACCACGGAGTTTCCGGCAAGGGTTTGCACACCTTCTTTGCTGCAAAGCCACTCTATGTCCAGCCCAAGATCCTGCGCAAGGGCATAGTTGAGCACCAGTAGGCGCGGCTTTTCGACCGGACAGGGGCTCTGGCGCACAAAAAGAGTTTGCGGCAGAGAAAGGTAGGTCGTATCAAAACGCCAACCACCGGAAACGGGGATATCCATAGGGTCACACTTTCCGTAAATCAGTTTTTCACTGGTGCCGACGATCGATTAGCTTTAGCTTCGAGCCATCCCTCTTGCATGCCGAACGCTACCGCGAAACCGCATCGACACCCTCATTGGTCTTTTTGTTGGGTATGAGCACCGTGACATGGTTGGGCACACAGGTATTCAACGAGCCAAGGTTTTTGATGGGAGCGCTTTTGGTGCAAATACCACATCGGCACGTGGCCCAGGTCACCAGGGACACCAGGGCTACAATAATGATCTCATCACCTATGGCAAAAATCTAGAGAGCGGGTTTCGAAACCATGTGCACACCGCTTTTCTGATTTTTGCGCCCCACTGCATCAGGGCTCCAAAAAATGCTCCGAGAACGACGCCGGTCATTGCGCCAACCCCGCATCCTTGTCTTCCGCAAAAAGGGCATGCAGTCATGGATATGATGCTCGAAAAGCCCGCGCTCCATCCGATGAAGCGCAGTAGCGATGAGACGATCCGAGATGATAAATGAGCACGTTGGCGCTTCAAATCCTTTTCACTATGAATCTTCATTGCTAAGCCTCGGTCTTAGAGCCGCTTTCAAAATGAGC
Source organism: Chitinivibrionales bacterium (assembly GCA_014729595.1). Taxonomy (GTDB): domain Bacteria; phylum Fibrobacterota; class Chitinivibrionia; order Chitinivibrionales; family WJMI01; genus WJJU01. The sequence continues at coordinate 3,711 of WJJU01000252.1, read as the reverse complement.
TACTACTCAAACCGGCTACGAGCGCCTATCTGCTTCGTTGTGCCTTGCATCCAGGCACTCTCGCTCGGTCTTCCCACACGCACCTCATTTTGAAAGCGGCTGTTAAAAATACGAAATACCGGCGCGTTCCGCGTGTTCTTCTCATTCTTCGTCAACCAGTAGCGGTGGTCTATTCACAGACATCAAGGCGAAGATGAACGTACGGCGGCCTTGTCTGCAATCGATTATCGATTACGGGGCCGCCGATGGTTAAATGGTACAGGCTCTGCATCCGGGTATCCTTCCGCGATGAGAATCCCCCCCCGTATCGTGATCGGGCTGATTCAGTATCTCCATGAACCATAACAAGATGGTTTTCGAACACAATCAGTCTTTAAATATACGGCTTGCCTGAGCCTTTATCGCAAATTATTTTCAATTGTAACATTCTTTCACAAGGAGCCCCGCTATCTTTTCGAAACTTGAACACCGGTGTGCGGCCTTCGATGCTCTATCGTGAGTTTTCGGAAACCGTGGAGGGGGCATCTTGAAACACCATGAGGTAATTGTCGTTGGCGCCGGTGCGGCCGGTATCGGCATAGGGGCGGCACTTCGGCGAATGGGGTTGCAGCCGCTCATCCTCGACCGATACGGCATCGGAAGTTCCTTTTCCGGCCGGCCAAAACAAACCACGTTACCAGCGAGGTCATCCTGATCGCCTACGTTAATGAAACGGCCCTGCGCCATTCACTGCGCGCCCGCACCGCCACCTTCTGGAGCACCTCCCGCAACGAACTGTGGGAAAAGGGCAAAACCTCAGGCGAGACTTTTGAGCTTGTCGAAGCGTATGTCAATTGTGAACAGAACTCCCTTGTTTTCAAGGTCCGGCCACGCAGAAGCGGTATCTGCCACACAAGGAACCGCAACGGCAAACCTCGTAACTGCTTTTACCGGCGCATCGATTTTGACGACACCTCTTTAGCGAATCTGGATCCGTGACCTGGAGTCAGCGAGCCGTTTTCCATTACTATAAACCCGCGCGGGATCAGGAACCGATACCGGAAGCTATCCCGCGGAAGGAATCAGCCATGCCAAAAGAACCAATTCCCGTCCATATCCTCACCGGTTTTCTGGGCAGCGGGAAAACGACGGTACTCAATTATCTGGTGCACGCGCCGCAATTCAGCAAGACATTTGTTATCATTAACGAATTCGGTGAAGTCGGGCTGGATCACCTGCTGGTAAAGAGCACCAGCGAAACCATGATCGAAATGAGCAGCGGCTGTATTTGCTGCACGATTCGCGGCGATCTTAGAAAAACGCTCAAAGATATTCAAGGGCGATTCTTCAGGCTGGGGAAACGGCAATTCGATCGTGTCGTTATCGAAACAACCGGCCTTGCCGATCCGGCGCCGATTATCCATACCATCATGACCTCCCCTAAATTGGCGGGTGATTATGAGCTACGCTCCGTTATCGCAACGATCGACGCCACCTGTTTTGCACAAACGCAACAGGAGCAGTTTGAGGCGCGAAAACAGGCCGCGGTGGCCGATTGCCTGATCATGACAAAGACCGACCTTATCGATGGGCAACAGCGGCTGCAAATCGAAGAGATCGTTCGCACGGTGAACCCGTCCGCGCCGCTTGTTACCGCGGTCAATGGCGCCGTTGCAATCGACACCCTATTCGCGATCCCGCCATTTTCAACGCTCAGCAAAGATGCGGATGTTAAAAAATGGCTCGATGAAGAAGCATATCAAGGCAATCATCATGACCACCATGACCATCACCACGATGTTAACCGGCATGGCGAAGGCATCGCGGCCTTCTGCATCACCCGTGAAGAGCCGGTCCCGGAAAACGGGTTCATGGCGTGGATCGAAATTGTCACGAAACTCATGGGTGAAAAGATGCTGCGGATCAAGGGCATAGTTAATGTTGAGGGCTATGCCGGTCCGATTGTTATTCACGGGGTTCAACACATCTTTTATCCGCTCTATCAGATGGAACAATGGCCGGATAGCGACACGCGCACACGCATTGTATTCATCACCAAAGGCATTTCCAAGCATTCGTTGGAGACCTCGTTGAGAAGTATTTCGGTCACAAAAGGAGAAACGCCATGACGCAAGCGGCGAACACGTATTAAGAATGGAAAGCGTGCATAACCGCCGGGGGTGGCATAAGGACAAAGGATGCGGTTCGTGATCGGGTTGCCGTTTTGAGCAACCCCGAGCACCCGGAGGCAAGGCGCTTCGTGGTATCATACGGCTCAGAGCATTTAAGGCAGGTGCTTGTGTGGCTTCATCGCCTGGAAACGGAACTCTGCTTGTAACAAAGAGCATCTGGAATTTCTTCAGGATCACCAGAAGCAAAACCATCCGAAATCGTGCGCGAGGTCGCCGGCGAGCGCATCAGCGTGACCGGCATTTTCGGCGAAGGGGTCGACCCGCATCCATACAAGCCGACACGCCAGGATGTGGTCATCCTCAGTAACGCCGACATCGTATTTTATAACGGGCTAATGCTCGAAGGGAAAATGGGTGATGTTCTGGTTAAAGTCGCCGCGGGCGGCAAGACGGTGCATGTGGTTACCGAGAGGCTTCTTGAAGAGGGAGACTACGTGATGACCGATGAGGCTGAGCACTATGACCCGCATGTCTGGATGGATGTGAGTGGCTGGATGAAGGCAGTAGAGGTTGTCACCCAGGCCCCTGTCGATTTCGACTCTCAGGGTGCGGGCGCCTATCGCAGCAACACTCAAGGCTATCATCGCAGGTCGGTGCTCTGGGATATCGATATTCCCGAAGGCAAACTGGTCGGCATCATTGGCTCCCACGGCGGAAGATCATAGAAAGTCTTTTACCATTACACAATAGGCATTGTTTTGAAAATCTGTATACTATCCGTTTCGACAACCGCACTCAATGCTCTCGCATCTGTAATCAAACAACAGGCATGGGTATGCGGCTCGCTCGAATTGTGTTGCTTTTTTGCGGGGAACGACTCCCTCACCGGCAAGGCGCTGACGGAAAGCCTCGACACTGCAAAGGCATCTGATCTGGTGATCCTCGATCTGATGGGTGTTGATGACCAGGTCCAGCGCGCTATTGGCGAAGAACTTCAGGGATTCGCCGGGCCGGTTATTGTCACCAACTCAGACAAAGCATCGGTTCGCGGGCTGACAAGACTTGGGAAGTTCTCCCTGGCAGGTATGAGCGAGATGGGGGCCATGAAGGGCAAGCGGCCCACTGCCATGGAAAAACCCGAAGAACCAATGGGAACCGGCGGTGATTTGAGGAAGAAGAAGCCCTCCGGTATGGGGAAAATGGGAAGCGAAGGGGCCAACTCATGGCAAGATCAAATGAGAAAGGCACGCCGGATGATGGCCATGGCAGAGAAAGCTGGTACAGTACTGCCTGTAGGTCCGCTTCGCGACATGCGCAACTACTTTTGGGCGGCAAAGTACTGGCGGTACGCCGACGAATACAACATGTACAACCTGCTCTGTCTTCTTGCGCGTGAGTACGGTAACGTGAGTGAAGCCCCCACGTACAAGCCGCCCCGTGAAGTCGAAGACGCTACCATATTCGATCCACGCGAAGCGAAGTCGTTCAAGAGCTATAGTGCATGGGTCAAGAACCATGAAGTGGATACAAGCCTGCCCATGACAGTCGTGTTTTACAATAGCGGGCGGTATCCCGTTGATACCCATAGCGCAGTGGGCGC
>WJJU01000251.1 GCA_014729595.1 Chitinivibrionales bacterium | reverse complement strand
GGCTGAAATCGTAAGCTTATCACCGTCGGGATCCGAAGCGTTGACCGTGTCGGTCGTGCTCGTGTTAACTTTTGCGCCTTTGGCCGTTCTCATCGTCAACGAAGGCGTTCCGTTGCGGTAAATGGTTATCTCGTCGTTCCCGTCGGTTGATATTAAATCGCTGTTGGCGGCCAGGACGGCAATAGCGTTCCCCTCAAGGGTGTGGGCGAGTTGGACGCTACGGCTGAAATAACCACTCGAATTCCGTGTCGCTTGTTTATTGTCGATCCACACCGAGGCAACTTCGGAATTCGGATCGACCACGAGAACTTTGAGGACGATTTCGTCGAGCGCGGTCGTATACCCGTTTGTAACGACTGAATCGCCGACCCTGAATTCTTTTATTTCGGGCGGGGTTGTATCTTTTACCTCGGGACGGTAGAATAGTGTGAACGATTTCTTGTCGAGCGGCCTGATCCGAACCTCGTCGTCTCGAAATAATAACACTTCGATATGGTTTACACTGTCTTTCAAATCTTCTTTGACCGAAAAATCCCCTCGTGCGGAAAGCACGGTGTCTTCGGTGCCGTTTTGGCGTATCACAATCGCCATGTCCCGGTTTTCGTCGTTGTTGCGGATGTAACCTCTGATATCTGCCACCGGTTTGTTTGTTGACTGACTATCGGCTTCAGGGTTTAGGATAATCAGTTCCGGAGAAAGAAGAACTTGTGGATCGTAATAGATCGTAAGCTCCCGGAGTGCTTCGTTGTCGGCAACATCGCGGGCGATTATATCGAGCGCCCGATAAGATACGGCAATACCTGAGGGTGGATCAAATTGGTAGACACACTTGCCGGCCCAACAGTCGACGTGCACACCGTTGACGGTGACGTGGCTTAAACCGCTTTCTTGGTCTACGGCGCCGATGGTGAGGGTGGTATTCCCCGGGCTCATATAGACGGTGTCTTTATCGGGCGACATTTCCGCGCCGATCAGCGATATCTCGGGTGGCTTCTTATCCGTCACCGTAACCGTAAATTTACAAGAAGGTGATTGGACGCTGTCTTTCTCTACATACAGCTCGGCCGAGGTAGATAAAAAATTGACTACGAATTTTGCGGAATTGGTATCGGAACGTATCGGGTCCCGGCCTCCATCGAAACGCCAGACATACAAGACGTCGTCGCCGACACGGGGTGTTTTCAATTCGACCAATTCGCCGTAGTCCGCCCGTAAATCCGCTTGGTCAAGGGGTGATACGGTAAAAAGTCGTAGATCTTTCACTATCGAATCGCCGTCGGCAAGGTAACCTTTCACCGTAATGTAATGAAAACCCGTGTCGGCGAAAGACACTCCAAAAGAGAATTTCGGCCATGCCCGGCCCTCGGAGTTCGTGCGGTATGGTGAAGCGTCCCACCCGACGGCATTGTCCGCGATGACAACGATCTCGTCAACATGCTTGGGAAGAAGCACTTCGCCTTCGAGCGTATACGTGGTAAAAATGTCGATCGTGTCGCCGTCGGCGGGATTTGACGACCGCCATACGATCTCCGCCGCCTCGGGAATATCGTACGGATTAACTTCTTCGATACAACTCAAGAGGAGCACAATCGATGTCGATGTCAGAATAAAAACCGGTATTTGCCCGAAAAAAAAACGAGTGTGTTTGTTCATACGATGCATCCTTTTTTTTGCTCCAACTGTTCTTGTCATCTCCCTCACCGCCTTATCGTCTTGCGAGACCGACCCGTGCTTGTGGCTGTGGGGACGGCGGGGATGGCTTACTGGGCGTAAGTCGATCCCTCCCCAACGATGCGATTGGATACCGAGGGGCTTTCCCTGAGGGCAAAATTACGGAAATAGATACTGCCTTGGCCATAAGCCCATAAAAATTCATTCACTCATTACTCCGAGCAGGGTTGCGGTTATTTGATAGCGTGTGACCAGACCTTTAGGTCAGGTATTCCCTGGTTGGCCCCTTAACACAAATTGTTCTCGGACTAATAAATAAATGTCAAACAGATTTTTATGCAACGATAGTGTTACTCTAAAAAGTGAAAGAGATTGTAAAGCCGACAAGCCCAAGTCCGCCGCCGATATAGCCTAGCGCCATCAACAGACGGTCCCTGTCTCGGGTATCTTTGGCTTTTTCCCATTTATCGATTATTCCCGGCGTAGCCTTTTGTTCCGTCGTTGGATCGCTGAGGCGCTCCAGGGCCGCTTGTGAATCCCGGTAGTGTCTTGTCTTGTATATCCCGTAGCCGACGCCGGCAAGGCTCACGGCGGCGCAACCGATCCTCAGAGCGATAATGCGACCGTTGTTTTTCGTCTTGTCGGATTCCGGGTGTGGAGGCGTGGTTCGGGGTTGTGCTCTTGCACCGAGTTCGTTGCTGAATAATTTTTCGCCGACATTTATCCCCTTGCCCTTTATTGACAGGTCCGATCGGGCGTTTTGGTGGAAGCGGCACTCGCGAATGATCACCTGATCGGTCAAGGAGTTAATGCCATAGAGCGAATATTCGATGCGGCAATGCTCGAACGTCGTTCCCACCGCGTTTTCGAACACGGTTATTCCGTTCCAGTCATACGGCGCCGCCGCCATGGTGGACACCGGCGAGTGAAAACTGTCGTTCTCGGAAGTAAATACGATGGGCTTGCCTTCGGCGCCTTCGGCGCGAAGTGCCCCGTGGATCTGCAGTCCGGTAAAATTTTTAAAAAGAAACACGGTTCCCGGTTCGACCACCACCGTTTCGCCGGGACGGACCGAGATGTCCGCAATAACAAGGTAAGGATGCCCCGGGTTGGCAATGTGCAGCGGCAGTTCACCCGAGAGGGTGTCAACCGCTCGATTCGTTGACGTCTCCGCGCCCCCACACAACGAAAAGAAAAGCGCAAGGGCGCATAGAGTCCTCAACAAACCCCGATTCAGTCTGTTTGGACGGCCCATAATGCGCGTATGCTTTCGTTGGCTTTTTGGAAGAACCGGTGGTTTTGATCGTTTCGATAAGCGTATTTAACGTCGTACCACCTCTGAAGGGCGGTTTCCTTAGAGGCTTGAGTCCGTTTGGTCCGGAAAAGCCCGGTGCCGCATTCGGCCAGATAATATTTGATATGGCCGGTAAGCGCGGCTTTATCGGCAAAGGCGGCGGGGAGTGAACGCGCCCGCTCCAAAGCAGCTTCCGCCTCCCGAAATCGGCTGTTGCGAATCAGGTAGCGTGCTCGGGCCAGGTAAACCTCACAATCCTCTATGCGATTGCTCGCCAAGAAGCGTCCGGCTTCATTGTACCGCCCGCTTTGCTCAAGAGCACGGATCTTGCTAATCACCGCCCGCGGCTTTTGCGCTTCTTCGCTCGGCAATTCATTGTAGAGTGAAAGTGCTTGGCTATATCGCCCCACGGCGACTTCCTTTCCCAATATGGTGAGTGCATCCTCAACACCGTGCTCATCTCGCAATCGCGAAAGAAGCGTTTGGCGTTTTGTTCTTTTCGGCATGTTCGCCGGCGCGGGACGATCACGCTTGGCGACTTTCGGTGCTTTCGGACGGGGTGGAGAGACTGCGTCGGCGTTTTGCCCACTCTTTGCGTATGTGGGCGAGCCCTTTGGGGCATGGGGTATTGCCGTGGGGGTTGCATTGGCTTCTCCCCCTCCCCCCGTCTCGGGCCCCTCC
>WJJU01000250.1 GCA_014729595.1 Chitinivibrionales bacterium | reverse complement strand
GTATGAAGCAGGGCGGCACGATCGATATGCGATGCCAGATAGCGACGAAGCTCCGGGCGAGGATTGTTGATGCTTAAAAAGTAACGATCTTCCATCAATTCGAGGAGACGAGATTTATGCGCGAGGCGCGTTCGAGCATATTCGATGTCTTCGGCACTCGTGAGTACGACCGCTTGAAGGTTGTTCAAAGAGAACGGCAAAAAGGGATTGCTTTCGCCGCCACAGACTATTCGCGCTCGATCGAGATAACCGGCTTGGCCGGGATAGGCGGCATTGGGTTCAAGCACCAGAGTGCTTGGTTCCCGCTTTCGAATGTAGTAAGGTCCCACCCGCAACGACCGCGGCAACAACATGGTGCTTCTGAGCCGACATATAGCCTTGGGATCGACCGTCGCCAAGCGTATATCGACCGTTTTTTCATCTACGATGCCGAACCCCGAAACTATCGCCTCTTCACCCCTGATGAACCCTTCGACGCCGGCAACATTTTTAAGCATCGCAAGTCCCTCGGCGGGATGCATTCTCACAAATGAGGTCCAGCCTTCGACTAAATCAAATGAAGTAACCGCGCGTCCGGAGGCATTCCGTACCTCGCGCACCATCCGCACCCGAATCTTACGGGGTGACACCTGCGTGACACTCAGCCAGGACTCTTCACCGGCGGAATCGCTCTCCGCGGCGGAATCGGCCCATGTTGGCGGATTAGGTGGTGTGAATGGGTCCGTGGAAACGAGCCTTGCAAGCCGGTCGTCGAGAAAGCCGCGTTCCGTGTATATGGCGGCGATACCCCCGGGGGTAATATCGTAGGGGATGCTGTCGCTTACAGCATTCGATGAATCCACGAAAATATCGACTTCGGCGAAGTCGGCCGTCTCAATCCTTGCCATAGTAAGCGTGCTGTCGAACGGTATGGTTGTATCGATTTCGGGAGTATCGGTTACGGTAGTATCGCTCGTTACGAGTCGAAGAACCAGATAATCGCGAATGGTGTCGTTTCGATACACCTCAAAGGGATATTCTTGCAAGAAAGTGTCCAGCGAGCGGGTGAACCTGCGCTTTTGGCGCTTCCCGGCAAACTCCATCCGATAATAGGAGGTATCACCTTCCACCCGAACGATCGGCCGGGAGATTTCCTCCACGCCCCGTCCGGGTTCTACGCTCCGGTTGGAGAGCCGCCGGGTGCATCCGGCAGCGGTCATCGCAATAAACAGCACTATGTTTCGTCTTTTCATAAGAAAGGCCCTGCATAAAAGGAGTGGATGCGCTCCGGCACCGCGGGAGAGAAAAAGTATATACGCACGACCGGAGGTGTCAACGGCAAAAGCGACGTTATTGGCCACGGTCGGGCATTTGCTACTATTTTTTCATGCGTAGGAGACGGTTCGCACCACACCGGGAATTCCCCCGGGTTTGATGTGCGGACCTTGTTGCTGTTAATATGAAAAAAATCGCTATAGTCTTCGGCATCCTGGTAGCTTTAGCCCTGCTCTCGGTTTATCCTTCATATTTGCTCGGTAAGTTCCTCTTTAACAGGTATTTCGAGCGATGGGGTACGAAGCTGGTGGAACTCGAAAAGCGCGGTCTTCTTTCCCAGGAGTACGGGGCGGCATGGGAAGATGTTCTCACCGCGGATGCCATGCATCGTCAGGCTGAGCGTATTGTGGAAGAGGAGGGCGACTCGCGTCGGCCGGAAAGCGTCAGGATAGTCGACGGCGTCAGGATCGACGATTATCCTTCATTACAAATCATCGCCCGCCTCAACGAGGTCCACGAATATTCCAACACAATAGATATTCTCGATCGCCGGGGAAGGGATATCGCCCGGATACGTACCGATCACAAGCGGGGCCAAATCGAAGATTTCCCCAAAACGCTGATTACGGCGTTGATCTCGGCCGAAGACGAGAATTTTTTCAATAACTCCCTCGGCATTGAATTTGACAGTTATGTGCGAGCCGCTCTTACCGCCCTGCGCGAATCGATCACCACGTTTTCTTCATTCCGTCCCAGCGGCACCTCAACTATCACCCAGCAGGTCGCCAAGCTCTTCATCTCGGACCTCGACGACCAAGGGCGTAGGCTCGTGAGCCGCTCCGTCGACCGAAAAATCCGCGAAATGCGTATCGCGGCGGCTATGCGCCGGATGTATAGGCCCGAAGAGATCCTGGAAGTATACCTCAACCACTGTGTCACCAGCGATTACGGACTGATCGGCTTTCGTGATATCGCCGACGGCCTTTTAGGTAAAGAGCTTAGTGAACTCAGCGACGCGGAGTGCATTTATCTTGCCCGCATGGTCAAATGGGGACGCAATATACACGAACGCATTGCCCGCCAATGCCGTATCGACATGCCCCGTATGGGAGAGGCGTTGGACTGGGACGCCCAAAAGCGCCGGGAAGTTCTGGCGGCAATCGACACCCTTTCTTTCACACGCCCCGAACGTATTCAAACCGAGTATGGACATCTAGTGGATTGCGCCAATGAGTTTTGGCTTAAAGCGCTGCGCAAAACAGACCGCGACGTCGACATTGACGAAATGAACATCATCGACCCGAACTCGCTCATTCGCAAAAAAGGTAATCTCAAGATCCACCTTACCATCGACCTCGCGCTTCAACGTGAGCTTGAGCGCCTGGTAAAGGCCAGGGGTTACGGCCCGGATACGGTTATCGTCACCGACGTGCGTATCGGCAGCAAAGGCACCACCATCCGTCCGGCCGCTCCCCCACGCGATACGCTTCGAAGAATCACCGTTATCGATACATCACGCTCTTTCTCGGAGCCGGGATCGGAATACCTGACCACCCTTGAGCGGGGAGACACACTGGTAACCAATATCCGCTACCGCAAAACCGGCAAAGGAACCTGGCGCCGCAGCGTTTTCCACTACGCGCGCCGCCCGGTTCGGGTCGACGGTCAGTACTACGCCTACTGTATTCTTGACTCACGCACGGGCAAACTACTCGCCTACTACTCCAGGGATCGAATCGGCTCCCGACTTGCCGGACTGCTGAAACATCGTACGCCCAACGGCTCTTCAACCGCAAAGCCCATTTTCAACGCCCTCAATTTCGATCTGGACATTTTTAGTCCATACGATAAATGGAGCGATTTACAGCCAGTCAAGGAGAACGTCCCGTGGAAGCGCACGATGCGCTACAACCGAAAAGGTCGCCCCACCGGCGTCGTTTACGCACAGAGCGCGGTTCCCGGCCGGGGGTACAAGGTTCACAATCATGATAACGTTTTTGATGGATGCCAATACGTTTTCGATCTTTTAGCCACCTCGAACAATATCTTTTGTTTAGAAACCGTCTATCGCCTCAACCGTCGCATATTCGACCGCTCCGGTCGCCCTACTCCCGAGGGCTTTGCGCTTTCACAGTTTTTCTATCGCATCGGTGCATTCGGCCGCATAAAAAACGAACTCAAACTGACGCACGTCACCGGCGTTCGCGTTTACAAGGAACTCGCCCGAATCGTCGGGGTTGATATCGACTCCGTGACCGCCTACGGCAGACGAGTACCGATGTCGGACAGTCTTTATTCCGTCGGCCTCGGGACGCTTGAGTTGACACTATAC
>WJJU01000249.1 GCA_014729595.1 Chitinivibrionales bacterium | reverse complement strand
TGGGATACGCTTACAAAAGCGCAATATCTTGAGATGTTCTGTTTCTTGAGTACGTACCTTTTGTCCTCTCAGGGCGATCGAGTTGCAATGGCACACTCGGTCGAAATTCGGCTTCCGTTTTTAGATCATCGGTTGGTGGAATATGCCGCGCGAATTCCTTCAATCTGGAAAGTACTCGGATTGTCGGAGAAGCACATCCTCAAGAAGGCGCTGGCCGGCGTGGTACCCGAAGAAATCAGCGAGCGTCGAAAATTCCCGTTTCGTGCGCCCATCGCCGAGGCTCTTGTACACGGTGACACTGCGGAACGGACTCTCTCGGCGATTTCGGTAAAGGATGCCGAGATGTTCGATGCGCGGAAGGTGTTGCATTTGGTTGAACGGACGAAATCCCGCGGCGCCGCCGGAGAGATTGACTCAATGGCTTTGGCCTGGATAGTATCCACCCTTTCTTTGCATAGACTTTTCGTAAAGGATTTCCCTAAATTTGCGGCGCAACCGGCAATGCGATTCGATGTTCTGGTTGATAAGCGAATCCGACATGCTGATACAACCAAAGCCTCGGCCCGTTTTGCATATAAAACCGAGGAGGGCGAATGATTGAGTTTGATCCGGTTCTGGTGCATGAATGGCTGTCGCGTTCGGCGGCGCGAACGCCGGATAAAACGGCCCTGATTGCCGAGGGGCGACGGATCGCCTACCGTGAAATTGACGAGAAATGCGAACGATGCGCCAGGGCACTTATTGAACTGGGCGTACGGCGAGGCGATCGTGTGATTGTGCTGCTTGATAATTCTATCGAGACGGTGATCGCAATCTACGGTATACTGAAAGCCGGCGGCGTATTCGTCGTGCTCGAAGGATCGATGAAAGCGGGAAAACTTGCCTATATCCTTAGCGACGCCGGTGGAAAAGTCCTAGTGACTCATACGGACAAATTTGAGGTTGTAAAAGAGTGTAAGAAGACGTTCTCGACGCTTGAATACAAAACGCTTTGGGTCGACGGGGCAAAAGGAAATTCATTCGGGGCCGATGAGTATGAATGGGATGCTCTGTTGGACAAACAAAGAGCGGTGGGACCCGAATGCCGGCCGCGTATCATTGATGTCGACTTGGCCGCACTCATCTATACATCGGGCTCAACCGGTGAACCCAAAGGAGTAATGTCGACCCACCACAACATGGTATCGGCGGCACGAAGCATTATTCAATATATCGGTAATGAACCGGATGATGTTATTCTCGATGTTTTGCCGCTGTCATTTGACTACGGACTATACCAGGTAATCATGGCGTTTATGTTCGGGGGGACCGTGGTTTTGGAGCGATCGTTTACGTTTATGACGTCGGTGTTGCGCCGTGCCGCTACTGAAGGCGTAACGGGGCTGCCGGTGGTGCCGACGGCGGTGGCGATGCTGCTGAAAACGAAAGATTTTTCCCGTTTTGACCTGAGTAAGCTCCGCTATCTTACCAATACCGGTGCCGCGCTGCCGGTCGGGCATATTATGAAACTCCGAGAGCTTTTACCGCACGTAAAAATACTATCCATGTTTGGCTTAACGGAATGCAAGCGCGTATGCTATTTGCCCTTCGAGGAAATCGACCATCGGCCGGCCTCAGTCGGCAAGGCGATGCCCAACTGCGAAACACGCATCGTCGATAATGAGGGGCGGGATGTTGCGCCGAATAAAAATGGAGAGCTTGTGGTGCGCGGATCGAATGTTATGCAAGGATATTGGAACGCACCAGACGCTACCTCGCGTTCTTATCGCGCGGGCGGCTATCCCGCCGACAGACTGGTGTACTCGGGAGACATTTTCAGGAGTGATATTGACGGCTATCTTTATTTTGTAGGTAGACGGGACGAGATGATCAAGAGTAGGGGAGAAAGAGTGAGTGCTCTCGAAGTAGAGAGCGTTTTGTGTTCGATGCAAGGCGTGCTCGAGGCGGCTGTTGTCGGCGTTCCCGACGAAATATTGGGTCAAGCGGTGAAAGCCTTTGTGGCGGCGGTGCCCGGGGCGCGGGTAACGGCGGCGGAGGTGCTGCGGTTTTGCCGGCGAAACCTTGAGACATTCATGATTCCTAAACAGGTTGAAGTCGTGCGGCGCCTGCCGCGAACGCCTCACGGGAAAGTGGACAAAAAGCTGCTCGTATCCGTTCTTGCTACCGGTGGGAATAATACTTAGAGTACTTGTAGTACCGAAGTCGCCTGTCTACGGCCGCACGATTCAAGACGATTCCCAAGGTTCTTTCGCTCACGGTCGGGTACTCGGAGACTTTTTTGGTCAAATCCGCAATGTTGGTCCCTCCCGCTTTCGCCACCAAAAGGTATCGGGAAACTACGTCGGAAATGACGACCGGATCGACGGCCATGCCTATCGGCGGAAGATCGAAAACGATAACATCGAATCGGCTCGAAAGCAGTTCGAGTGCGGCTCTGAAGCGGGGAAGCGACAATAATTCCGATGAATGGGGTGTATGTTCGCCCGCGGCGATGACGCCAAGCCGCTCAGTCGGACCGTCCTGCAGCAGCGAGCCGACGGACTGAACATTAACCGGTTCGGTGGACATAAGGAATTCCGCCAGCCCTGGTACTTTGGGCAGGCCGAGTGACGTGCTCAACTCTCCCCGCCTTAAATCACCGTCAACAAGAAGGACGCGGACGTCACGCATTGCTAAAGTCAAAGCGAGATTCGCCGAAACGGTCGTTTTGCCCACGCCGGATTCCAGGCTCGTAATCGCGATCGAACGGGGGGTTTGGTCATAGAGGCTTAAGAGGACTTTTGTTCTTAGAGACCTGAAAAGCTCTTCTATGTACTTGGGGAACCCCTGGTGGGTGACAAGATACTTCGCCATTTTTTCCGTTGGCTTTGCTCGATTCCGTATGTAAGTGTCAGGTTTTGACATGTGACCTCCGGGATGTTCCAACATGCTTGGTGGGTTTAATTACGGGTATGCTTTCTACAACGGGTAGATTGGTTATTCTGCTTACTTCAAATTCGGTAAGCGCGGTCTTGTTAAGGTTTTCGAGAACGACGACGGGAAGCATGCCGGCGCCGAGACCGGCCGCCAATACAATCGCGGCTACGCGGGCGAAACGTAAAGTGAGCGGAGGCGGGGTCGGTTCGACGGCTCTATCGATAATAAATACATCCGCCATATTGACCGCGTCCGCCACCTTTGCTTCGCTGTAACGATTCTGAAGGCTTGCATAAATCTCAGAATTAATTTGCTGGTCGCGCTGCAATTCCGCCAAACGAAGCGTTTGTGCGGGCAGGTCCTGGAGGTTGCTCGACAAGCTGTTAAGTTTCTGATCTTTGCGCTGGTATTTTTTCCGCAGGTCCGTGCGAAGCTCTTGGAGAGTGGCGTGAGCGCGGGCGCCCACCGCCTTTATGCGCCGAGAGTTCTCTTTAATAAGAGGGTGCCCTTCCATATAATTTCGCTCCATTTCGGCACGCGACGTCAGCAATGCGGAGAGTTCGGCTTGAAGAATTTGCGCAAGGGAAACCTGCTTACCCTCCAAAAATGCCAGCATCTCTCCAATTACCTGATGAACCGTTTCATCGGCCGCATTTCTAAAGCCGGCGCTTAAGCGTCGAATTTCCCGTAGGTCTTGCGCGATGCTTTCACGCTCGGTTTGCGTTCCGGCGATATTGTCAACCATTGCGGCAATTCTTCCTTCGAGACTGACCGACGGATTTTCGGAAAGAAAACGCCTCAGTGCCGACTCTGATTCGCGAAGTTGGATCTCGGCGCTTTGTAGTTGGGTCTCTAAAATTTTCAGCCGCTCGCGCGTTCTCCGTTTCCGCAGGGAAATGTTACGATTAATAAACGCATCGGCAATAGCGTTTAAAGTCGCGGCGACGAGTTCGTAATCTCGTCCGGTAAGAGAGACGGTGAAGTGGTCGGGCTCTTGGCGCGTCGGTGGTTCGACACTCAGATTGCCGACGATATTTTCGACCGCATTATCGAGCGGCATCACGTTGAAACGGAAATTATACGGCTCGTTGATAAATTTCTTGGAAAGCCAAAGCGTGATGCCGGGAAGGCGCACCAAACGCTCTTCGAGAATTCCCGCGACAGCATGTGCGTTTTTATAACCGCGAGCGTGATTACTATAG
>WJJU01000248.1 GCA_014729595.1 Chitinivibrionales bacterium | reverse complement strand
TCTCACAAAAGATTCGACAACGTAGCACCATTGCGTGTACGTGGTGCGTTGCGGTGATATGTCGTATACGATATAGGGTTTACGATGATTAATCGCTGTGACATGGTATACGAATACATCCTAAAAATCAATGGGTTATAGCAACCGGGTTAAGCATAATGTATTCGTGAGAATACAAACATTTATCGAATACGTTGACCGTGACCCTGCGAGAGGCTATCTTAGCATGTAGGGACGAAGAGCGATTCTCAAAGCTTTGGCCTGGTTTGGCCTTCCGAGGTACACTACGGAGAGCGGGCCTCAAATTTCGATAAGTGGGCCACGCAAAAAACGAGGACGAAAACGTTTTTATCTAAAATTCCATCACTTTCAAGGAGGAACCGGCGATGAAAGCCGTAAAGTGTTTGTGTCTCGCGGGTGTTTTGATTCAGGGTGTGTGGGCCGAGCTAATGTACTACCCACATATTCAGGTTACCCCCACAAATCCCGTGGTCGGCGACACGGTCGCCGTGTGGCTTGTGAAAGGGATGCACAGCAACGATTGTGTGCCGCGCTACGAGGATATTACATTGAAGGTCGCGCAAGAGCCGACCACAATCCAGCAGCCGAAGTTTTCGGTGGAGGTTACCTACGATGAGATATGGCCCAAGCCTGATCGGCCCTGCACGACGTTAATGACCGAATACGGCCCAAGGTTTACCTTGGCGAACCTGGATGTCGGGACCTATTGTATCAAAGACGGCGACACGGTCGCCAACGTTTTCAGCGTAACCTACGCACCTTCGGTTCGCGGAATCGTCACGCCGGATCTTTATCCCCTGCAGCATTTTGTAAAGCTTGCTCCAATAAAAGGGGCGAAGGTATACTTGCGGCGGGTGTATGCGAGCAATGCTCTGCCGGAGCCGGAGTCTAATAAGATAGGTTCGCCCTATCCAATTGCATATTTGATCGTGGACTCGACCATCACGGACAACACCGGTTATTATGATTTTTCCTGTCAAGTGGGCGAACTCTATGACATGGTTTTTGTCGCCGATGGATTCCGCGAACGTACTCTGAGCTTTTTCTTGAGGGCGGATACTACAATCGATGTGCGGATGGTGCCTGATGATGCCGCGGGGACGGTGTCGGGGAAGGTTTCCGAACTCCGGTGTCCGTCGCTTGGCGAAGGGGGAGTGAGTTGTTTTCTGGACCCGGTACCGCGGTGTACGGTGACCGCTTATCCGGAGGCTTACTTTCAGCCCCATCTCAAGGCATACGATACTCTTTCGCTCGAGGATATGAGGAGGGGCACGATCGCATACACGGCCGTCACCGATGAGAAGGGCAACTACACAATCGCCGACATCCCACTGTCCTACAACCGATATCCGCTCAGAATCACGGCTCGTAAGGCGGGGTATAAGACGGAGACGTCGACCGTGACTATTAGTAACACCGATACGACAATACAAAGCTTTTTCCTCGAGTCCGATTACCCCAATACCGCGTCCGATACCGTCGACGGGGTTGTTTTTGCGATTGCAGCCGATAAGACTCGGTACACCTCGGGGGACCCACTGAAAGTTCGCTATACAATCACCAACGGGTCCATGGCGACGGTTAGGTATGATTTTACTTCGGGCTGTCAGTTCGATTTATATGTGACCGCCGACAGTGGAGAGCTTGTCTATCACCACATGCAGGGACGTCGGTGTACCGAGGCGCTCACCAACATCACGTTGAGCCCCGGCGAAAAAGAGGTGTTCGACTTTTCTCCTGTAAACATCAGTTGCGACTCTCGCATGCTGCAAATCACAGCCCGGATGATCGGCTATGATCGCAGTGCCGTATCGGTCATGGCCGAAGTGGACTGTCCCTCGGCGGTTTCCCCCCAAATTCTTGCCTCTTCGCGAGGGCCGAAGGTGAGGTGGTCGATGCGTACGGGGCGATTGGTCCTGCACCTTGATCAAACTCAGGATGTTTCGGTCGAAGCGTTCAGTTTGGACGGAAGGCGAATTCGGAATTTATGCTTATCGCGCCGATTTGCCGCCGGTACTCATGCGATCGATCTGAATACACGGCTGACGGCAGGGGGCGTTGCCGTCCTGAGAATTACCGGAGAGCATTTTGAGGCCACCAAAAAGGTAAGCCTTGTCGGCTCCGGTCTCTCAAAGCAAATAACTATTCGGTAGGCGTTCGTATCTATCCTTCAACAGCGTGAGGTCCGGCATGAGCGATTATGCCGGGCCGACGGACTTGTGGAAACAGGCCAACGGAGACGGCGTTGCGTGAAAGAACTTTTTGAGCACATGAATTATCGGGAATACCTGGCCGATTTTTATGCGGATAAAAAAGAGCGGCATGCGTGCTACTCATATCGCCTTTTTGCGCGAAAGGCCGGGTTCAAATCGCCGAATTTTTTAAAGCTGGTTATCGAGGGACGACGCAATCTCTCGAAAGACAGTGTTTTTAGGTTTTGCAAGGCGCTGGGTCTTAACAAGAGGGAGGCGGAATACTTCGAGAACCTCGTGTTTTTTAATCAGAGCAAAACGCTGGAAGAGAAGAACGCCTATTTGGCCAACCTTATGAAATACCGTGGGTGTGCCGATCCTAAATACATAGAGCGGTCGGAATATGCGTATTTTTCCAATTGGTATCATCCGGTAGTGCGGGAATTGGTGACGTCGATCGACTTTCGCGACGACTACCGAAAACTCGGCCGGGCGACAATTCCGTCCATAACGGCCGGGGAAGCTCGCCAGTCGGTGGCCCTTCTTCTCGAATTGGGCTTTGTGGAGCGAACTTCCACCGGAGCCTACCAAAAAACTTCGCCTTCGCTTACCACCGGCGGGCAGGTACGATCGGTTGCAGTCGCCAATTATCATAAAGCGATGATGCGTCTGGGTTCTGAATCGATCGAGCGGTTCGGCGCCGGCGAGCGCGACGTGGAAAGCGTGACGCTTAACGTTTCGGAGCAGACTCACCAGGCGATTATGGAGAAAGCGAATGCGTTTCTGATGGAAATGCTGAAACTCGCCGAGACGGACCGGAAAAACGAGCGGGTTATTCAGGTTAATCTGCAGGTGTTTCCTTTATCGCGGCGAATCGAGGGGTAAGGAGAAGAACTATGAGGACAATCCGGTCGAAAAGCTCTTTTCTCACGGCCCTCGCGATGATTGTTGGTATTATGACGCGCTGCGGCTCCCTGACCGAGCCGGTCGTCGACGGCGGTACACACACCGGAAATCCGGAGCTGGTGGCATGTGTCGAGGCACTTTTCGACGCTTTGGAGACGGGGGATGAATGGCGGGTAGATTATTATGTGACCGCCGAAGACCTGGATCCGGCGGGCATCGATCCTACACGCCAATCGCGCACTCTCTCTAAAAGACTTTCCGGAGCGGTAGCCATCGCATCGGACACGATCTCGGTGGGCGATACGATCATTGATTCCGACACAATCATAATAGAGAATACAGACGTTCGCAGCGATACATCCGTCGAGACCGAAACCGCGATCGATACGATAAATGGGACAATCGAGGGTGTTGCGGTTACCTATACCATTGAGTCATTGGTATTTGATACCATTATTGCTATCGATACTCTCGTTTCTTACGATACCATTTATCTGCACGACACTCTTGTGTTCAAACAAGATTATTACTTTGGGGAAATGGACAGCGCATCGCCGGAAAGCACCAAAACGGCAGGACCCGATTCCAGTTGGTTCCCGGCGGACAGCGGTACGTTGGAGCGCACGGAAGGGAGCCCGTTTCGCAACAGCTCTTCCGCCGCCGTTGTAGGCAAAACGAGTGACACGTTGAGCGCGCAACTGGTCTCGTCGCTTACCCAAAGCTATATCGAGCCCCAAGGGACCGAGGTAATGCTCGGTTACCGAGACGCCGACGGAAACGGGACGCTTTACGAAGCGGACAGTGGCCGTACACCCGCCGCAATCTTAACCAAGCGACAATTTACCGGCGCCGCGCGCGTCGAGCTGGTCTGTCTGTTCACCGCCGGAGCCGACGAACGTTTTGCTTCGGTCGCCGACAACACGATCCATTCGCTCGTTCACTATCGTTACACCGACGAAATGCTCGATGAACGCGTGCTGTTTGCCGGTTTTCGCCAAACGGAAAAATCCGTAGCCGATAAAACCCTGCTTTTTCGCTTCGCGCCGTCGGATACGATACGGTACGGTAAAACCGAGTATTGGACTTCCGGCGATTATTTGATACGACTTCGACACCTCCGCGTTTTCGGCCGAGTGGTCCAAGGGATCGATTCGCTTGTGTTCTCGTTCCAAGAAATATCCAAATCCGGGGGGCAACCGTTGACGAATGTGCAATTCGACGCGGATGTCTACCTGTCGGACGGCGGCGTGGGCGATTTAACCGGCGTTATTGACACGAGCGATGGTCTTGTCGGCGATTACAGCGTGGGAGGCAAGACCTACCACGTTAAAGCCCGGAGCCGCGGAGCGGTTACGGTTGAGCCCGTAGAACTGGAATAAACCGGTTTTACGGGGGATTTGGCCGTTGGTGTCCGACCGGCTCAAAAAAATGCTATGTCTCGTCAATAAGAGTGAAATACCGATTTCGGCACTGGTTTTCTATACTCAAAAGGCTTTCTAACGCTTCATTGAAATCGGTCACGGCGGTCGTGAAAACGCCATGTCCGTAAACGATGGCGGCGGGATTGTTCTTGAGGGCGGGAGGGACGGTATTGCAGAGGCCGTGGGGGCCTACGCCGACCTCGCCCGGGACAATCGGAATGCCGGCGACCGAGCGAGGGTGCGGGCACGAGAGATGGCATGTTTCGTTGTGTGCACACGCGGACCGCTCGCAAAACATCGACATGATCACCGAAAATTTAGGATGACCGTGCAGGACCGCATCGGCCTCGGTACCGGTAACGATCCGGCGATGAGCCGACAGCTCACTAGAAGCGGTGATACCGGCACACGAAGAACCGTCGAGCGGGCACGGGTCGATATGCCCCGCGAGTTCATCAAGCGAGGACCCGCTCTGACTGATGTAGAGGATGTTGTCCCGCAGGTACGAAACGTTACCAAAATAGGAATCGACCAGGCCATAGGTCACGGTCAGCTTACCGGCTTCATCCATTGCGCGATGAATTTCTTCGGCGGTGTTGAATGGACCGTGCGCCGGCGTCGCGTCGAATGTTCGCGCGGGAGGCAGCGATGCGACGGCGGTTTGGTAGACGCGCAGGTACTGCTGATCGTTAAAGCGCCGCTTGCCGGCGGCGAGGAAGTCGTAGAAAAACTTGACGAAACAGGCAAAGCATATCGAGCTGAACGATACGAAGGTTTGTTCGGGAGTGACGCTCCCCGCCGTTACGATCCCGCGGTCGCGCACGATTACGCTTTTGCGATGTTTAAGCGCCTCCGCTATCGGAAGGGCCGCGAACTCATCGATGACAGGTATATCGTGAAGGAACGTGCGGGTCTCGGTGTCGTTGGGGCGAATAGGTCCACGTGTCCGTGACGCAAGAAAATCGACTATTGAGGCGAACGGTTCCGCCGGTCGTGCGAATAGAAGGGCGTTGATGTTTAGGTGATCGAAGACCGGGGCCAGTGTTTCGATCCGCGCGTCTTCCTGATTCCATCGCAATTCGGCGTCTAGAAAACCGATGAGCGCTTCCTTGGGCGGCGTGAGGCCTTGAAGCGCGAGTTTTTGGGCATATTTTTGTGTTAACTGTTCCATCGCAGCCCCAGCCTTTCCGCTTTCTCTCGTATGGGGGTACCCTGCGCGGTCAGGCCGCGTATTCTATAGTATTTAGTACGAGCCGCTAAAAAGTCTTCACGATTGATGGGAGGGATCTCGATATTGTCTCCGCCTGTGCCGGCCTGGGTGAAAAAGCGCCCGGGAAGGTCGTCATGGTCGCTGGTGAACCCGCATTCGGCATTCATGATACGTTCATGGTAGCAGATACGTTCGCCGACGGCCTGGAGATCTTGCGCGGAGTCGTCTATACCCGTTACCACCGCGTACACTTTGGCGAATTCTTCGAGTGAAGCGGCAAGGAAAACGAACGGGCAGGCGGTTAGTGAATCGACAACCGCGTTGGTGTCTTCGG
>WJJU01000247.1 GCA_014729595.1 Chitinivibrionales bacterium | reverse complement strand
GGTTAAAGTCATCCCAAGATTGAGACGAAATCGCGTTTTCCACTCAAAAGGGGCCTTATCGTAATTGAATCGCGTGTTGGACAGAAGAGAAAAGGCTGTTTGGGAGGAGGTCCTGCTGTTGGCGGAACTCATGTGATCAGTCGTTGCATTGAAATCGACGGTCCCGCCAAGGTCGACACCGTACCGCCAGCTCGGCGATATCGCCGTCGTCACCTCGGAAGTCACCGCTCCCCCTCCAAGTATTTTGAGGTCGTCGGGATTCTGGACCAACACAAAGCGCACGAACTCGCCGGGCACCAACCGAACCGTGACGAAATTGGTCATGGTGTTGTAGCTTTGTCCAACTCCGAAAATCTTATAGGTGCCGGCCGGAAGAATCCATGTCTTAACTTTTTCGCCCAGCTCTTCATTTCTGCCGTAACCGCGCCCGAACGGCTCAAGGTCATCCATGCGCGCTATTTCGTATTCACCCCTGAACGGCACGCTGTTTGGATCCAGAACATCGATCGAAAGACCGCACCAATCGGGCACAATCGGCTTGACGGCGCCCTCGGTGACCGTCACGGGCTTAACGATACGAAGGTTATGCGGCCCGCTTCCCTGCATAACATAATATTGACCCGGCAAGAGACTGTATTTACGGCCGGTTCTGCCTCGCGCGGCGATACGCCCCTGTTTATCCAGAATTTCGACATCCGGCTCCAATCGCGCCGCAGACATTCTAGGGACAAATACCGCCCCCATGCCCATACGGATGGTATGCTCGTCGGCGGCAAGCTGCTGGGGTAACGGCGGCGCCGGCCAGGTTTCGGCGGCACGGTCGAGCCAGGTGGGAGAAGAAGGCGAAGAGGGCGGCATCGCGGCTACGATACTGTCGCGGGGGAAAACAAAATCCAAGTATTGCTCATCGGTAATCTCTTTGCCGGGAAGCGGGTCGGGAGGTCTGGCGGAAAGCACGACGGCAAAGCATAGCACGACTATCACCGGATATGATGCCGGATTGAACACACTCCACCGGTAATGGACGGATTTCGTACTACTCATAGTCGCCCTTTATCCGCGGCGTATCATCTCGGGGAGAATCTTCTTCCCGCCGGTTTGGTGCGGTCAGTCCATATTGCTTGGCGAGAACTACGTCGATATCGTGCAGGGCTTGAGTCATAATCAAGTCCATGATTTGTGAAAGCTCTCGGACGACAAACTCCGGCTCGCGTTGGTGAACCTGTTTGCGGTGGTCGAACCTGCGCAAATATATTGTGCGATTATCGTGAAGTCGTATGACTTTCAGGCGCAGCGCCAAGTGAGCGAACCATACTTCATCGCTGTCGTATTCCTCTATGGCTTCGATGGTCCCTCTGATTTCGAAATCGGGTCGCTCAAGAGCCTCATCCAATCGTCGCACCACCTGACTTACCAACTTTGACTCGACCAGATGCTTGTGAACCAAGTCGGTGAGCATGGCGGTGGGTTTGACTGCCCAGACGTGATAAAAGTAATAGCGAAGTTCGAACGGACTGTGACGATAGGTTATCTGATAGCGGTCGTACGCCTTCTCGATATCGAATTCTCTCACCCGGACGGTAAAAGGGTACGGCGCATCGTGCATACGACGACTGAGAGGCTCCGGCTCATAATTGAGCATGTACAACTTTTTGGTTGGTGGGGCCGAACACTCGACCAGAAATAAGACCATCGCCGCAATTATAACCCGCCCGAAACGATTGATCGTCATAGCCGCCGATACGAGCGACGACGTTCTCTTGAACTGTTCGATAATTCGATGCGGCCCGAACATGCGGTCGGTTACCTTCCGATTCGGGAACACAATACGTCGTGTTTGGTTTATGTGTTTTTTCATCGGATGCGCCTCGCTTTCTGCTGCTCGCTTCGAAGAAGGAGCGAGGGATTCTCGGCGAGCATTCGACTCACTTCATTGGCATTCTCCAGCGCTTCCCGAAGGTTTTGCATCGATACGTTAAAATCCTCGCGGCTTTGGCGAATAGTCAATTCAAGAGATGAAGAGAGTTGTCGAAGCGTGGTTGCGGTCGAATCGATTGACAAGATAATATTGCTTAGCTGGTCCGAATCGATAGTGCGGCCGACTTGCCCGGTCACTCCTCGAATGTCGGTCGTGATTCGCGCCACATTGTCCATTGTTTTTTTGGTCGAACCGGTGATCGCTTTGACTTCGGGACTCACATCGCCGAAAAAGTATTTGGCTTCCGCGGTGAGGGTGGCGACATTGTCGAGGATCTCCTTTATCGAAGCGAGGCTGTCGGGGTCGGTGATCGCATTGAGATGGTTGAGAAGCAGCTCCACTTTGACCATGAGATCTTCGGCCTTGCCGGTAATCGTTGCGCCCAGAGAGGGCTTGTTGGGAATAAACGAGCCCGGCTCCACCG
>WJJU01000246.1 GCA_014729595.1 Chitinivibrionales bacterium | reverse complement strand
AGGCTATATTCCGCAACAAGACCGGGCGGAGATCCACACTACAACTGATTTTATTTACAATGATACACTCATGAGCGAACGTATACAAAACCTGCCGCCGCCCGTTCGCGGTACTATCTACGAAAACATGGTTCCCGTCCCGGTAAATAACAATAACGAAGTGATCATCGAACTCGGTGAGTTTATGCCGACATTGGACACCGACGGCGACTATATGCCCGACGCCGTCGATAAGAACGAAGACGGTGTCCCGGATTCCGTCATGGTCGGCGGCGACAAAGTGCCGGCTCCCGTGGGATATATTCCGGTCGATGAAAACGGTATGCCGACAAACGATCCAGATCAGTTTGTGACGGTTTCGGAGCCGGTGATTACCACCATGGAAATGCTTATGAATGAGTACAATACCACATTCATCGATCGCGCGGATGGATTTGCGTATCAATGGGGAGGTGTACAAATTGAGCGGGCATGGATTGAATGGTCGCCCCGCGACTATATGAACCTTCGGTTCGGCAAGTTTTTTACCCCGTTCGGGATTTGGAACGTGGATCATGGCTTGCCGATTTTGATCTCGCCCAGAGCCCCTTACCTTCTTACCTATATTCCACGTACGCAGACGGGTCTGCAGTTGCACGGTACCGCTTATCTCCCGGTGACCGATGTAAACTATAGTGCGTATATAAGCAACGGGCGTGGGTTGGAGCACGCTTTTGACGACAACAACAGAGAAAAGTCGTTCGGGGGGCGCTTGAAGCTTAATTTTCAGTCCCCTTTCTTCTATGAACTTTCATTGGGCGGGTCGTTCTATTACGGTAAACACACGGAACAGCATACATTTTTAAAAATGGAATATGAAGTCGTCGAAGGTGACGACGCCGTGACCGTCTCGAATCCGTTGACTCCTACCTTAAGTACCGTAACGCGGGATTATATTGAATTTGCCGAATACCTTGGAGGACTCGATACGCGCATGGCGTTCAGGGATTTTAATTTCCAGGCGGAGGTGTTGTGGCGAAGTTTTGATTACCGTCTGTTCGACGAAGCGTACCTCGAAAACAGTAACCTTTTCCCTTTGTATCCGCCGGTAAAAGTGCCGAACATTGTGTCGTATTATCTGCAACTATACTATCAAATTCCGCTAAACACGGGGCTCATGCGCCTAAGACCGTTTTTTCGTTATGAATTCACCGACGGGGTAATAGGCGCAACTCAGCCTATGTTGGGTACGCCTTCCTCGCTTCATATACACTCTTTCGAGGGAGGATTGAATGCCAAACTCAATCCTTTTGTCGTAGCAAAATTGGACTACGCCCGGACCAGGTTTGTCGGCTATGATGAATTCGGGGTTTATACTTTCTCGGTGGCGATTTCTCTATGACGCTCTTTATCTGTCATCGATTCATCGGATACTTGCAACGCCGTGCACGGCGGAATAGACCTTTCAAGCCGGGAGTAATCATGACGCTACAAAACACTTGCTTCGATGCGATGGAACCAAGGGTCGCTCCAATGAAAAAACTCTTTGTGTCGGCCGTCTTGCTGCTGATAACTTTTTCGGCGGCAAACGAGCCCGAAAATATTGTTGTCGTTGTAAACAAAAGCAACCCCGTTTCGAATATCTCCGTCAGGAATCTTCGACGAATATATCTGTGTACAAAGAAGAAGTGGAAAGATGGCACAAGCATCCTTTTGACCGCCCATCAGGAAGGAAACCCGATTAACGATCGATTCTATAATCGGGTGATAGGCTTCGATCGGAAGCGGCTGGACGGTTACTACTCATCGGAGCGGATGAAGGGAAGAATAATCGCGAAACCGATTGCGCTGAAAGGTGAAGAATTCATCCAGGACTATATATCCCGAAAAGCCGGCGCGGTCGGTTTTGTCGAGCACACCGCGGTTGATACAAGTCGCGTCAGGGTGATAAAAGTCAATAATGCTCTGCCGGGTGATAAGGATTACCCCCTCAAAGAATTCTAAGTGCAATTTTGAGAATGCGGTGTGTTCATAAGGATGGGTGAGAGACGAGAGACGCCGCGGTGCAGTGACCTCGCGGGGATCCGGTTGCCCATTTAATCCGGAACGGCGGTGAATCCGGCCGGTTCTGTCCGTCGTTCTCCGCCGGGAATCATGACCGGGCCGGTCGCCGTCACAAATCGTTTCGCCAAAGTGGCTGTACTTCTTTGTGACGTTTCGCCGGTCTTGTTCACGCTCGGTCGAATCACCCAAAGCGGGTACCCGGACGCGCGTTACCGATTAGGTCGCGGTACGACGGCCGGCAAAAGTTGCGCCACCAAGAGGTGCAGTCGCTTTCGGCTCTTAACCTGCCCTGAGTTCCGCCCCCGTGCCGGCCTGTCGTCTTCTTATCTATATTTTTTCTTTGCCCCGGGGCATTTGTAGTAACGTTGTTTTGTACAAGGAGGCACCCCCTATGAAGCTTCTTCCCGCAATACTTGTTTTCGCGACGTACGCCGCCGTATCGGCGGCCCAAAGCGGCACGACGAGCACCTATTCTTCTTCCGACTACGGTTCCGTTTCGGTGGATAACGAAAGGAGGTTCGGTGCATTTCTGGCGATGGGGTATGGGTTTCCCGTCGGCGGCCGGTACATAGGCTCTTCCGAGGTGTATGATCTGCGGGACAACTGGCCCCATAGCCCGATCGATGTAGAGGACCATTTTCTCAACTACGGCCGGGGCATAAAAGTCGAGGGAGGAGTATCGTACCGCTTTCTCGAGAGGGTGCGAGCACGTTTAGGGTTCCAGTTCAGCGGTGGAACGCCGAAAATCGGCATCGTTCAAGACCAACGCTACAACGCGCGGGTGACCGAAAGAACCTATCGCTGGTCGATGTTCGGCATTAAGGGGCTTGTTGTTCCCAGGTTCGAGGTGTTTGAACTGCTCGACATGTACACCGGTGTCGGTATGGGGATTTTCTTCACTTCTTCTTCGTACAATATCACGCAAACAGGCGGCCTGACGGCTAAAGCTGAGGCGGATCATTCGCCGACTATCGGCTTTTTAGGGCTTTATGGGGTTGATTTCCCTATCGCCGACAATATCATGGTGTTCGGTGAACTGAATTTGGAGGCTGTGCGGGTTACGACCAAAACCTTGAGGGTATATGATTCCAATTTCTCCGACGGGGATGCTTACCCCAACAGCACTGAAAATTATGAGGACGACGTCACCGATCGAGATCCACGTCAACGCACACCCGCAACCAACGTCGCGCTTCGCTTAGGCGTGCGGTTTGATATTTTCTGACGTAGCTCGAAGACTTAACTCTTTCTCCAATAAAGTAGAGTAGCTGAAAAAATTGGAACCGGCGCAATAACCCGGTTCCTTCGCCCAATCCCCTTAATAGTATCTCATTATTGGCTCATAAGCTATTTTGTTTGCTGTGCCCGGTAAATATCGGTGATAATTGCTGCGGCGGTACAACGAAGAACTCTCCCTCACAATGGCGCGAATGGTGCCGGACAAACAGAAAGGATTCAAGACATGAGAACACTAACAATCTGCTTAACAGCGGCTTCACTCTCGCTAAGCGGCTTGAGCTGTGACGCAAACTCCGCCAATGGAGCCAAACCAAAAACTGAACTTACTACGAATCGGGAAGAGTTCAGCTACGCCT
>WJJU01000027.1 GCA_014729595.1 Chitinivibrionales bacterium | reverse complement strand
CTCCGGAGCATTGTCGATTTCGTCAAACTTCTTGATCTCAGAATAACCCTTGCTCGCCTGATGGAGCGTTATCGCCGCCGTCAGCGTCGTTTTGCCGTGGTCCACGTGCCCAATTGTACCCACGTTAACATGAGTCTTACTTCGATCAAACTTCGCCTTCGCCATTCAGACCTCCTCTGAGCAAGAGCAGCCCACCGGTATTGCTTTCCCTTTATCTTCCAATTCGTTTCAGTATCTGTTCCTGGACGGCGGTACCGGTTAAATCATATCGATCAAACTGCATCGAATAGACCGCGCGTCCCTGTGTTAGAGAACGGAGCGCAGTTGCATAACCAAACATCTCGGCCAAGGGAACTTCCGCCTGCACAACCTGATGTTCTCCTCGACTTCCCATGCCGAGCACCTTTCCCCGTCGCCCATTCAAATCGTTAATCACCGGCCCGACATACTCTTCGGGAACAACCACCTCAATACTCATAATCGGCTCGAGCAAAGAGGGTTCAGCATGAATACAGGCTTGGCGGAACGCCTTTGATCCGGCGATTTTGCAAATAATCTCGGTGGTGTCACCCTCATGCATTTCCAGACGAGTGAGCGCCACTTCAATTCCTGTAACCGGATAACCCGCCATCTCACCTCCGCTCGAAGCCTCCCGTACCCCCTGTTCAACGGCGGCAATAAAAGACTCCGGCGCATGCTCCTCGCCGATCCGCGAATCGAACGAAATCCCATTATCCGGCGTGGAAGGCTTCACCACCATTTCCAGCCCGACAAATTGTGTCTTTCCACCAATTGGAAGGCTAACCTCTATTTCTTCCCGCGACTCGCCTTGTACTGTTTCCCGATAGGATACCTGAGGCTTTCCCACCTGAGCTTCCACATTAAATTCTCGGACAAGTCGGTCTATGAGAACCTCGAGGTGAAGCTCGCCCATTCCCGCAATCAACCTTTGGCCCGTCTCCGGATCTTCAGTTACGGTGCAGGTAGGATCTTCATCCGCCAATCTGCTTAAAGCTTCTTTAAGCTTTTCCTCGTCCGCCGCACTTCGCGGTTCAATTGCTCGCGATACAACCGTCTCCGGAAAAACAAGTTTTTCGTAAACAATCGGCTTTGTCGGGTCGCAAAGCGTATCACCGGTAGTCGTCGTCTTCAGACCAACCAGTGCTAAAATTTCTCCCGCCTCAATACTCATCATCGGTTTTCGCCGATTTGAATGCATACGAAAAATGCGACTTACTTTTTCCCGCGCTCCCGTCCGCGGATTGAGCAAGGGCGCCTTTGTCGTTGCACGCCCCGAATATGCTCTCGCAAAAGCCAACCGACCCGTATGAGGATCCGAAGCAATTTTAAAAACCAAACAGGAAAACGGCTCTTTAGGGTCTGGATTACGCCCAACCATTTCCCCGGTATTCGGATCTCTGCCGGCGACCTCGCCCCTGTCCAAGGGTGAAGGTAAATAGTCGACGATTGCGTCAATTAACTGTTGAACACCCTTGTTTTTAAGCGCCGACCCACACATCACCGGGCATATCGCGCCTTTGATAACACCCGCCCGGACCGCTCGTTTGACAAGGGCTTTGTCAATTTCTCCGCCCTCGAGCACTTGATGCATTAGTTCATCATCGAAATCACAAACCCGCTCAAGCATAGCCTCACGATGCAGACTCACTTCATCGGCCAATTCCTCAGGTATCGGAACATTAATAACCTCCGCACCCAACATCTCCTCTTTATACGTGTGGGCGCGCATGCCGATTAAGTCGATTACCCCTTCGAATCGATCCTCCTTGCCCCAAGGAATCTGAATCGGTACCGGTGTACCGCTCAACTTGTCCTCCATCATGGAGACCGTACGCTCGAAATCGGCGCCAAGCCTGTCCATTTTATTCACAAATGCGATTCGGGGAACGTTGTATTTATCGGCTTGATGCCAAACAGTCTCAGACTGAGGTTCCACGCCACCGACCGAATCGAATACGGCAACTGCGCCGTCCAGAACTCTCAAAGAACGTTCTACCTCGACCGTGAAATCAACATGGCCGGGTGTATCGATAATATTTATTTGGTTCTCACCCCATTGGCAGGTAATCGCGGCCGATGTTATCGTAATGCCGCGCTCCCGCTCCTGTGCCATCCAATCCATCATCGCCGTACCGTCGTGAACTTCGCCCATCCGGTGAAGAACGCCGGCATAGAAAAGGATGCGCTCGGTGGTTGTCGTCTTGCCTGCGTCAATATGGGCCATAATCCCGATATTGCGCACATTCTCAAGTATTACGGCAGCCTTCTTCATCATTCGATCCCTCGTGCCCGTCTTCCTAAACCCGCCGGCCGCTCTCCGCGCGATTCGCGGTGAAACTTAGCCCGGTGTTTATCCCGCCGCCGCATTACTATCGTTTAAGCTCACCTCCGAAGCAAAGCACGTATGAGCTTCACCATAAGAGGCCATTAATCTACCACCGGAAATGTGCAAACGCCTTATTGGCGTCAGCCATCTTGTGCGTGTCGATCTTCTTGCGAACCGCACCACCCTCGTTTTTCGAAGCCTGAGCAAATTCCGCGGCCAGCTTTTCCGCCATGCTCTTTTCGGAGCGCGCCTTGGCATACTGAACAAGCCAGCGAATCGCTAATGCCGTCTGACGAGATTGCGACACCTCAATCGGCACCTGATAATTGGCTCCACCAATTCGCCGCGACTTTACCTCCAGGGTCGGCTTGACATTGTCTATCGCCTTGCGAAATATCCCAAGCCCGTCCTGCGACGTCTTCTGTCCGACAATGTGGATAGCGTCGTAAAGAACGCCCTCCGCCAACCTTTTTTTGCCCCGCTTACAGAGGTTATTGATAAACTGCGTCACCAAAACACTCTTGTACTTCGGATCGGGAACCATCTCACGCTTTTGTGCTTTTCTTCTTCTCGACATAGGTAGGAGCCCTCTCCGTTATTTTTTCGGACGTTTCACGCCATATTTGGAACGACTACGCTTACGGTCCGCCACACCTTGCGTATCAAGCGCACCTCGTATGATATGATACCGCACACCAGGCACGTCCTTAACACGACCACCCCTGATCAAGACAATCGAGTGCTCCTGCAGATTGTGTCCCTCACCAGGGATATAGGCATTCACTTCGATATGATTCGTCAGGCGAACGCGCGATACTTTTCGCAATGCCGAATTCGGTTTTTTGGGAGTGGTGGTAAATACGCGCGTACACACCCCCCGACGCTGCGG
>WJJU01000026.1 GCA_014729595.1 Chitinivibrionales bacterium | reverse complement strand
GAAAACATTGTATTTTGATACTACATTTGATATAAAAACCAAGAACAAGCCAAGGATTCGAAACCGTAAACTCGGACGAGCGAACGTAGAAAAAATAGGGCTATTTGATTCACGAAAAGCGATTTTGGGATAAAAATCATCTGTTTTGGACTGCACTGTATCGATGAGTAAAAGGTAAGGAAAATTTTAACGAAAGCAAAAGTAATCGCCCTGCGTTCTCTCGGAGAGCTAACGGTTATCCGATCCTTATCCCCGCACGGTGGCCATATCCAATATATGATTCGCGGTGCATGGTCTTTATCACCACACACCGCAACGATGATTCAAGCAACGACCTCTTCACGTATCTCGTTCTCTACCGACACAAAACGGCTCTGAATTTCAGCAATAGTGCTTTCGCCCAATAATTCCCTGGTGAAAGAGAAAATGTCACGCTCTTCTTCGGAAATGTGGTGCTCCAGCAAGTCTTTCAGCACTTTGGCTTTCGGTTTCCAAAGCTCAGCATCAACTTCAAGTTCTCCCAATTCATTAAGAACCATTTCGGCCGTGTGGTGTTCCTCTATCGCTTCCAATGCCTGGTCATGGCTTTGGGGTAGAGCTTGAAGCCGGGGATATAGTGCCCGCTCTTCACCGCGCATGTGTGGAACCAGTGCGGAGCGCAAACGCTGTATCAATTCTTGTCGGCTTTTCGGCGCTCCTTTCGATGTTTCCTGCATTTGTGTCAGAATCCGCTTCACTTCTTCGTGTTCCTGGTGGAGTTGCTCAAAAAGTTCCTGACGCATTGAAAGCCTCCCGTTTATTGCTTTGATATAGTAGATAGGTCACAGGCGTCACCCCGCGGACACACACTTATTGCATAGGGTATCAAACGGCATGCCGCGAGGAGTCTGCTCTCGCCGGTGTTCGACTTACGTTGCCGGGTGTTGTTTAACCTCACACGCGTAGTGGAATCACTACACCGAGCCGACAACATCTCATAACTCATTGAAAATTAACATGTTAAGAAGCAACCAACCGAGCCGGCGGGGTGTCCGACGGTTTTTACCTGTTGTGCTTTGCCTACACTCAACCAAGGCGAAAACAACCCTCTATTTTCGTATTCTCTTATATTTCAATGAGTTACAACAAATGGCACACGCCTTGCTATTTCTTCTGGCCGACGGATTAGAGTTCAACGGGCGCCCATAGAACATAACCTAGTCAGCAAAGCAAAGCCAGTGTTTTACAACTTAATCCTTTATTGAAGGAGGATCTCATGAAGAAGCTGCTTTCAGTCGCAATGGTGTCGGTGTTTGCTTGTGGTGCGTTTGCTCAGACGGAAGCTCCCTCGCAAGAAGAGATGAAGGCTCAGCTCGAAGAACTTCGTGCGGAGTGGGAAGCAAAAGTTGATGAAGCTGTCGCCGAGCTTCCGGAAGAAGTTCAGGAGCAGATGGAAGAGGCGAAGGCAAAGGCTGAAGAGTTTGCGGCTAAGATGAAAGAGATGAAAGGCTCTCAGATTCCTGAGGATGTAGACCTCGAGGCGCTTAAGGCTGAGATCAAGGCTCAGATCGAAGAGTCCAAGGCTGCTGCACAGGTAAAAATCGAGGAAGCTATGGCTGCCGTTGAGGAAGCAAGGGCTGAAAGGGCCGAGGAAATCGAAGCCGCTCAAGCTGAAATGGCCGCCCAGATCGAAGCTCGTAAGGCTCAGATCGAAGAGAAGAAAGCTGAAATCGAAGCCCTGATCGCTGAGAAGAAGGCTGAAATCGAGGAAAAACTGGCCGAAGCCAAACAAAATGCCGAGCAGAAAAGAGCTGAACTCGAAGACCGTCTTTCTGAGACCGTCGAAGAGAACTAAGCACGAAGAAATCGGATCTCGATACGATACGGAGCCATCTTAGGTGCCAACCAGGACAGCCGGAGACCGAAAGCGGTCTTCGGCTGTTATCTTTTGTGTATCTTCGTGCACGTGTGCATGACAGCCGTCAGGGGTATAGTGGTATTCAATAACAGAAGCCGCTCGCCGCGGGCACCGGGATTTCAAGGTGTCCGTAGTTACCATTGTGAGCGGTTGGAACAATTTAGGAATGGAACTGATTGGCGCAAATATCCCCTATCGAGCGCCCCACTATTGTTGTCATAACGCTACACCA
The DNA here is from genome assembly GCA_014729595.1 of Chitinivibrionales bacterium. Classification (GTDB taxonomy): domain Bacteria; phylum Fibrobacterota; class Chitinivibrionia; order Chitinivibrionales; family WJMI01; genus WJJU01. The sequence goes on along the minus strand of WJJU01000026.1, from coordinate 5,911 downwards.
GGCAAGCACCGACAGATAAGTCATTGATATACAATATTTTATGAACACATAACGATTCCACCGCATGAATCATCGCTAAAAAAATGTTGTCATTTGCCTACAGATATCCACGGGAAGCGGAACCGAAAAAATAGCGTAAAATGTTACAAATCAATAACTTAAATGTTATGGTATGCAGCTTGCTAATTTTTATAGCGGATTTAATCATACACAGCGTTTGCGAAAGAACGGCTTGAAAATTATCCATGTGACGCCTATAATAACAAAGGAGGATGACACCATGAAGAGAGTAATAGGACTCGCGATGGTTTCGATGATCTCGGTTGGCGCAGTAGCTCAGCAGAAGGCTCCGACGGACGAAGAGATTCAAGCAAAGCTCACGGAACTTCGCGCGGAATGGGAAGCCAAAATTCAAGACGAATTGGCCAATCTTCCCGATGACGTTCAGACGGCGGTGAATGAGGCTAAGCAGCGGGCTGATGAGTTTGCGGCGATGATGAAACAATTGAAGGTGGAGGCGGGTCCAAATGTTGATCCGGAAGAGTTGCGAGCCAAAATCGAAGCCGGAATCGAAGAAAACAAGGCAGAAGCCAAGGCACGGATCGATGCGGCGATAGCCATGCTCGAAGAGTACAGGGTGGAAGCCAAGACACAAATTGAAACTGCACAAAGCGAGGCGGCGGAGCAGATCGAAGCACGCAAGACCGAGCTGCAAGAAAAGCTCGCGGAAGCGGAAGCGCTGATTGAGGAGAAAAGGGCTGAGCTGAAAGAGATGCTCGAGGAGACGCGACAATAAGCCCGGCGGAGAGGCCGGAAAGACACAACCCAAACACCAAGCAGTCCTCTGAGTGCGGAGACAGTCGGATACCGAAAATCGGTTTTCGGCTGTCTGCATTGTATTTGTTGGTCATTCGTACACTTGGAAATAACTCGACAGGCCCGTCAATAAGGACGCTTACCAGGAAGAGCGAACGCTTTGATTAAGGAGCAAAACCCATGGGACAAAGAGAACCACGCAAATATGCATTGCTCACGATTGTGTTTGTTTTACTATCGGGCGCATGGTGGCAAAGTTCGGGCGAACACTATAGTTCACCTTTGGGATACACGATAGATCTCCCCGAGGGCTGGGTGGCAATTCAGGAGTCGGATACACAGGATATTTTCTTCGATACCTCTCAAAGCCCCAACAGTTATCTATCCGTCGTTAGCCATGCGTGGCAAAGTGACAAATGGACGGAAGATGAATCATGGACACGCTCACATTTAATCGGCTACCTGATCACGGCGGAACACGGAGCCAACCCGTGGGGTGATGTTGTTTTCTATGATTCAACGGCATCGGCGACACTAGGAGACCTTTGGGCTCCGGAAGTGTACACGAAATTCTACTGGGCGGACACGACAACGAAAGCATGGGCGGAATACATTATTTTTGCTTCACGGAACCAAGTTGGTTATGAGCTTTATGCGGTAGGGGATACCACCGACATGAATAATAACGGCCCAGTGTATTCGGCCATACTCAGGAGCGTAAATATCCTGCCGAAAAGCAGTACTCGGCGCCACGTTATAATCACAAACAGGCACACTCACAGATCTCCTACGGCGTTTCGGTTTGATCTCCTGGGCCGACGCTTATCTGCTCCCGGCATAAGAAATGGTAATCCGGAAGCAAAGGGAGTTATGCTTATCACGTCGTCGCGCGACGGAACGCGGGAAATGGAACGAGTACTACGGATAAAGCCTTGAATCAATTCAACCGGATTCGTTCAGCTTCGCTCTTTAGCATCGGCCATATCGCGTGCGCGATGCTTATTGTGGGGACATGCACGGCGGTTGGTGAAGCTCGGATATCATCGGATCGTCCCGAACTGGTAAAGGCCGACAGTCTTCGCGAAGCGAAAAACTACGACGCGGCGCTGACCTCGTATGTAACCGCATACACCCGAGGATGGCCCAAAGACAGCCTATTTTACTATTGGGCGAAAATTTATGTAGAACGTGGCGTTCACGACAGTGCATTGGCCTTGAATCGCTCCGCGCTGGACATGCAACGATCGGAGTTGCACATTCCGCTTCTTCGCCAACGGTATATCATCTACCGCCTGAGTGGCGCTAAAGAGCAGGCGCGAAAGACGCGAAAACGGATAGATGCTGCAGTTTCTTCAACCGCCCCCATAAGGCATTCAACCCAATTTTTCGTTGACACCCGTGCGTCAACCGGCTATGATGCCGGTAAGGAGGAAACACCTTCGCTTTTCAGCGACTCGGTCAGCCGTGAGTGGACCGACGACTTTTACTCCACCCTGTCCTTTAGTACGGGATTTCGTTTCCGGGGAAGCAAAGCGGTCCCCAACAAGCTCGGCGCTTTTCTCAAACTGAAAGACCGGCGGAGGATAGACGGCGAGACAGATCACCGGGCCGTTGATTCGCTCGTGCTAACTGGTGGCCTGACAAGTATGTGGGACGATATTGCCGGTCCCTTGTCGCTGGGTATGGAGTGCGGGGTACAACGGAACCGATACCAAGAGGTTCGATGGACGGGAAGTGCAACGCTGTCGGCATCCGGTGGAGGCGGATCACTTTTAGGCGCGGCAGGCTATTCCTGCGCTCTCACTACCGACGGCGCACTGGATTATCAGCTAGGCTATGCAACCGGCATCCTCCTTAAGTCACTCACCGCGCGTATTACACTCTCCCCTTCAATCACGGCAATGGCTTACGGCGGAACAAACACCGAAGCCGAGGGGTTTAAGGCGAGAGTATTATACATTGACGAAAACGCCCCCGGTTCAGATGAGGTTCCTCTGTTTTACACCGATCAAGATTTAACTCAGCCGCTCGATACCAGCCTTCCAAACGGATGGTATGGAGTGCAAGCCAAGCAGGGTGCACAAGAATATTCCACCCGGCTGTTTGTTCCGGTTGGTTTTGTTCGACTCGGGGCATCCATCGCCGCGTCTATACGTCTGTCGGAGTCGCTTCGATTGAAACCGTCATGCGCAGTGGCGGGTGATTGGTATCCAAAGCAGATTCAGTGGGATAAGATGGGTCTTGCCGTTGACACGCCATATGTTGCGTTTCAGCCGCAAACAAAAACGTATTATTCCGCAAATACACTTAAAAACAATGATGTCGGGGGTGATCTGAATCTTACCGGTCCGATCGGTTATGCCCGATCCGAAAAGCGAATGGATGCGCAAGTGGTGCTTGGCTGCGGTTTGGAAAAGCGATTCAGGAAGGCGGGGATGCTTGATCTGCACACTCGTTGGCGCTTGTACGCAACATCGCTAAGCGCGTCGGCGCCGGTCACCAAGACGCTTCATGACTTGTTCGTCAACCTGACGTGGCGCTATGAGTGGATCAGCAATTAGAGCTTTGCTCGCCCTCGTGGCGACACTGTTTGTCTTTGTGGGCTGCACCCGCGATTCGGTTCAGCGTGGGATGGACTGCATTGAGTTGGGTGACTACGAAATGGCCAGACAGTTTTTCGAGGAAGAGCTGCGCGAAAATCCTCGGAATTTTGAGGCACGCGTGGGAATGGGAAAGTCGTTTTTGCAGGAGGCGTGGGCGGAATCTCCCGATTCCACCGCATTGCGCAAGGCCCTTGTTCATCTCGAAGCGGCCCGTTCAATCGAAAGCCGCCCCTTTCTTAAGCAGCTACTTGCCGAAGTCTGGAGCTTGTACGGAAGCATGAAAGCTACGCAAGGGGATACGTTGGGTGCCTTGACGGCGCTCAGTTTCTCGTTGGATCACGCCCCCGACGGAACCGACGCTCTCAATCTTGCGGGCGCACTCTATGCATCGTTCGGCCATGCCGCGCGCGCCGAATCGCTCTTTACCCGCGCAGCGCGCGGCGACAGTCTCAACACTAAGTCGTTGTTCAATCTCGGTATGCTTCAGTGGCACCGAAAGCATTACGCCGAGGCCGCGAAATACTGGCGACGAATCACAAACTTGGATTCAACCGACGTTCAGGCGACTTTGTGGCTGCAAAGAGCCCAAGAACGCCTTTCGCGGGAGCCGGGTCGATGAGCGAACGGCTTCCAAAAGGGTTCGATACGCCGGTGCGCATCGGTGAAGGCGGTTTCGCCAGCGCCTATCGCGCTCGTCAAACACGACTCGAAAGGCATGTAGTCGTCAAGCTCATACGAATATCGGACACGCAACAAAGTGAGAGCTTATGCCGCGAAGCCCGTATGCATGCGGACATCGACCTTCCATTCACGCCCCGCATTTACGATGTGTTTCGATATCGAAAATCACTCTGCATCGTCATGGAATGGATTCGGTCCGTTGATCTTCGCCGTTTTCTCAACACCAATCCGCCGTTTCACCACCGCCTGACGGTGGCGACGTCGCTTATCGAGACGACGGCGGCGTTCCACGCGCGCGGATTCGCCCATTGCGACCTCAAGCCAACCAATGTCCTCTTATCTCCCGAAAGCGGCGCGTATTTGATTGACTTTGGGTTAAGTCGTCGCGGAAATGAGCGCAAAGCCGAGACTCGGGGAAAAACGGCGGCCGGAACGCCCCGGTATTGCGCTCCCGAGTTGTTCGACGCCTCGCGGGAGATTCACGACTATCGACCGGCCGATCTATACGCCTTGGGAATATTGCTCGAAGACATTCTGGGGCCGGGACGTCCCGTCGAACTCGTCGATCGTCTTACCGCCGAAACACCCGAGACGCGACCGCGCGACGCCGAAGAAGTCCGTCGGCTGTGGGTGAAGGATTTTGGTGGTCCTTCAGCCGCGGCGTGGTCTGAAATCTGCGGCCCTACAACCGCTTCCGTCACCGCCAACCTTCTGGTAACGGGGGCCTCCAAACTGCTTCAAGAAGGCCGATTCGACGAGGCATATCGTCTGGCACTCGAGGCACTGTCCGAGGTGCCGGACCATCCCCGCGGCCTGGCGCTCGTCCAGTCCTTTCACTCGAGGGTAGCCGCCCGCAAAAAGCGTTCAATACTCGTTCGAGCGGGGATTGCGGCGGGTGTGATCGCCGCACTGTCCGTTTCCGCAACGCTTTACTTGAGGGGCCCCGACCGTTTGACATCCGCAGTAATGGCGAATTCACCCTCGGGCCGGGTCACCGCGCCACCACCCCTTGCGCCCTCACCGAATTACGAGGGGGAATATAACGGTCGCTACCGGCTGGGGATACAAGAAATGAAAACCCTTACGGCAACGATCGACCTTCGCGTACCGAACCCGCACGCACGGGTATTTCTCGACGGTATCGCCGTCGGCGAGTTCCCTCATCCCCGCAAACCGGTTCGACTAGCCGTGGGCGGGGGCCTGCACCGTCTGAGTTGCATGTATCCCGACGGCTCGGTATGGACGAGCCACGTTCGCCTGGCACCATTCCAAAAAGTCAAAGTGTCGATTCCCGATTCCGACGGAAAGGACCCTCATGGCTGAACTGTCCGAAGCGTCACCCGTTCTCAAAGATGAACAAACCGGTACCCGTCATCCACTGCATCGACGAATCGAAACCGTCGGTTCGGCGCGAGAGTGCACGATCAGAATCGACGATCTTGCTCCCTTTGCGGCACAGATATTGTTCGAAGGAGGCACGTACCAACTGCAGGAAATCACCCCCGGCGTGCGCATCGAGATCGACGGGCGACGGCTGAAAAAGAAGGCCGCACCCAAGAACGGCGACCGAATCAAAATTGACAAAAAAACATTCACTTTTCTCCAACAGGGCGAAACGGGCGGTGAAGAAAACGACGAATCGCCCGGAGATCCTATTTTCGGCTTTATCGGGGTCATGGTTTCGTTACTGCAAGACCGCAATCGCGATGTCTCGCAGGGATTGGTGACCAGCGTATCGAAACTACTGCGTTGCGACGCCGCTCGGCTTGTGATCGAGAGCAACGAAGACGGCAGACGCAAAACTGTCGCAT
>WJJU01000245.1 GCA_014729595.1 Chitinivibrionales bacterium | reverse complement strand
CTTCTCGGTCCTCCCGGCTGCGGTAAATCGGTTCTGGTCGAAACTATCTGCGGCTTGCGTCCAACGAAATGCGGGAGCGCCATCTTAGGCGATGTGGATATCACGAGCCTTGATCCGCGCGCCCGCAATGTTGGCTACGTACCGCAGGATTATCTTCTTTTTCCGCTTAAGACCGTTGAGGCCAATATTGTTTTTGGTTTACAAACGCAAGGCTGGAGCCATTCTCAAGCACGCAAAAAGATCGATTGGATTTTGGAGCTGCTGGAGATTGGTCACCTTCTGAAACGCTGGCCCGCCACGTTGTCCGGCGGGGAGCAGCAGCGTGTTGCTTTGGCTCGGGCTTTGGCGGTGCAGCCGAAGCTTTTGCTGCTGGATGAACCTGTCAGCGCGCTTGATGAAGGCTTGCGCGAGCGTGTTTGCCGTGATCTGCGCCGAATTCAACGAGAGCTTAAAATTACCACGCTTCACATTAGTCACAACCTCGAGGAAGCGCTCGCCGTCTCGGATTGGGCCGCCGTTTTGGATAACGGTAAACTCCGGCAGAAAGGGACTATGGGTGACCTTCTCAGGCGGCCGTGCGACCGCTATGTCGCCCGCTTTTTCAGGAGCGAAAATGTATTTGAGGGAAAAGCGTCTCAGAACGATGATAGTTCCAGTACGGTAGAATTCGCGGGCGGACGTATCGGCGTATCCGGTATTTTTACCGGACCGATCGAATTCGTAATCCGGCCCGAGCACGTGAAGCTTACCGAGAGCGAGGAAACCCCCAATAGTCTGAGTGCCACGATCATCGATATCGGCGACCGAGGATTCTACCGGCGCCTGGAAGTCGACGTCGGCGAACGAATAGTCCTCTTTGTTCCCATCGATCAACCCTTAGAGCACAGGCCGGGGGAGTCTATTAAGATATCCTTGCCGCCCAAGGCGATTCACGTACTCAGTTGACTCTGCCTCTCTCTTCCATTTTAGATTCATACCATCCACCACTACGGACACCGAATCGTCAACGACAAACGGCATTGTCGGTACCGCGGTGTATGCCGATGGTTCGCCGGCGGTACGCCTTCGACCCGCGGACTATCTTCCCGCCGAAGCGGTCATGCATCGAGAATGGCGCCTGTCGATTATCGATGCCGTTACGGATTCCCGGGGATGCTTCACCATGACGAATGTGGAGCCGGAAGCGTATTCATTGGAAATCAACGACAACTGAAGTGCCGCCGTAATGACATCGGTGGTGTGCTCACGGGGCGCCGACAGCACGATACCAACGCTCACCGCCTCGAGCACCGGCTACCGGTTGATTATCGGAGGCGGACAGTTCAATATCCTGGGGGGAATCCTTTGCGGACCTCGAGTGGGGCGCACCACGGCCCCACAATGCCGGAGATGTCAATGGTGACGGGTATGAGGATGTCGTTTTCGAGAACGGCAAGCTAAGCAATCATCTATTGGTGTACTACGGCTCTCCATCGGGGCTCTCCTCCGAATTCGACTGGTCGCTCGAAGATGTCGAGAAATTTACCGCGGCGGGGAGTCCGAGCACGTCGGTTTTCCTATGCTACGTCTCTGCCTGAAGTTCCATGAAACTGAGGCACGTCCCGGGGCCGGGAACGCTGAGGGAACGTATTAGAGGACAAGGATGCGAGAAAGTGTTGTCAAATACAATCACCCGCCAATCCTCGAATACGCCAACTGCAAAAGATAACCGCTTAAGTGTTGTCAGAAGCTGATAAAAATATCTTGCTGATTATAACGCCGGGGAATATATTTCCTTACTATGAGCGATCTACTGACCTACACTGACTATCGCAAATACCTCCATGACCAACTTGAGGAGCGAAAAAAACGGTCTCCCCATCTTTCGCTACGCCACCTCGCCGGGCGTTTGGGGCTCGATCCGGGAAATTTGGTGAAGGTTTTAAACTTCGAGCGTCACATATCACAAAAGGTTACGGAGAACGCCGTTGCCTATTTCGGGTTTCAGGGCAAAGAGGCTGAATACTTTCGAACACTTGTCGCTTTCGGTAAGGCAAAGAAAGATGCTGAGATCAATCGCCTTTTTAACCGACTCAGTGCCATGCAAAACGTCGAAACCTTCCGCATGCCCGCCAAAATGGCCGAATTCTACCAATCTTGGTACCACTCCGCTCTTTGTGGATTATTGACCGTCATCGATTTCACCGATGACTATGCCATGTTGGCGCGCCTGCTCATACCTTCAATCACGGTGTCTCAGGCCCGCAAAAGCATTGCACTTCTAAAAAGGCTTGGTGTTATTGACAAGGATGCCCGGGGATACCTGAAGCCGGTGCACGATCTGTTAACAACCGGCGATAAATGGCATGCCGCCGCTATTGGTGAGTTTCAGCGGCAAACCATCCAATTGGCATTGAAGGCACTCGATGATCTTCCCAAAAGAGAGAGAAATATTTCTACGGTATCCTTTGTCGTATCCGGCGATGACATGGCGGAGATCGCATCATTGACCGCGGATTATCGGAAGTCCCTGCTTCGGATCGCGGAAAACAGTACCGGCGCCGATCGAGTGTACCAACTTAATATCCAATTGTTTCCCCTCACCAAAAGCGCTGGAGGCAAATCGTGAGCGAATGGTTCATCCAATATGGGCACATTGCCCGCCTCACGTACGTCATGCTTGCCGCATCGCTGTTCCAACTGTCGTGCACTTCTGATACATCCGTCAATTCCGGCTGGGGTTCGGAAACCACCAACGGCATTGTGAGGGCTAAAATAGTCTATTCAGACGGTCGTCCCGCGGCCGCGGCCCGCGCGCGTCTTCGCCCTGCCGACTACATCGCAACTCAACCCTCGCCCCTTTTCTACGAGGCAAGTATTGCTGATACGGTAACGAACAGCCAAGGGTCCATAACCTTGCACGAAATTGAGCCGGGCGAGTACTCTCTGGAAGTCGCCGAAAAGGGAACACTTGCCGTACTGTCACGATTTGCGCTGGATGTGAAAACGGATACGTCTGACTTGGGTACCTTAGTGCTCAGACCGGTGTCTTCAATTGTTGGCAAGATTAGAACCTCCGCACCACCCGGGGAGACATTCGTATCAATCTACGGTTTGGAACGAATCGTCGCTATCGACTCAGCGACGGGAAGGTATCAGTTCACCAACCTACCTGAGGGATCCTACACAATCGCTGTCTGGTCAACCGCCACCCCTCAAAATGTGGCCACCGTCCGGACACCGTTTCTTTTATCGGGCACAACCAGCACGGTCGAAAGCCTAGACATTTTGCGATTCAATGAAGAAGACTACTCCCAGTGGCGTCACCACCGCGGATTACGCATAAATACCACCACCGCCGGCGCGGATGTGCACGATGATGTTCACAGCTTTCCGCTGCTGGTTCGCATTGGTCCCGGTGACCTCGATTTCTCTGAGGTTGCTGAAGGTGGTAGGGATATCAGATTCAGCAAACCGGATGGAACAAAGCTCCGCTATGAAATCGATACATGGGACGGCAAGGCGGGGACGGCCGTTGTGTGGGTCCTTGTAGACACCATTCGGGGCAACAATGATACCCAATCGATCACCATGCATTGGGGCGGCCCGGATGGGATATATAATTTTTCAAGCCCTCGGGCGGTGTTTGACAGCTCTTTCGGCCATACACTTGTATGGCACATTCGAGCAAACGAAGCTTCGGATTCACCCCTGTTTGAGGATGCCACACCGTTCGGGCATCACGGTATACCTTCACCTATCGTTAGACCTTCCATCACCTCGGGCGTCTCCGGGTCAGGGGCTTTACTGGATTCCGTACCCACATACGCAAATATTTCGGTCCAAGAATACAATGAGGCACTTATCTTCGCCCGAGGGTCCTTCAGCATTTCATTCTGGAAGAAGGGTGTGGTCGGCGATGTCGCCCCTAAAATGACTGTTCAGGGATCAGCGTACCGATTTCAAACCGCATATTTCAATGAAATAAATCAGCGCGCCCTTCTCCGCTATACCGATTCTACCGAAACCTACTCCGCGGTCGAGGTCCCCCTAACGGACAATGAGGATAGATGGCACCATCATGCACTAATTGCGAATAGAGCAACCGGGAAGCTGGTCTTTATGGTTGATGGTGCGATACACCTGACCGACACGCTCCACGGGGACACGCCACTTGCAAGTCTGTTCTATAATGATGAGGGAATAAGGATTCGGGGGGACAGAGCCAAGCTTGACGAATTGCGCTGCGCTCATGTGGCTCGCGGTTCGGCATGGATACGGCTGGCATACGAAACTCAGCGGGAGGGGCAAACGGTCGTGACTTTCAGGTAGTGTGTTATTTCCGGGAAGGCGAGGTAGTGGAGAAAACGGTATTTTGTCGAATCAAAACGGCCGGCCGATAGGTTTCAATTGAAGAAATGATACCGTCGTGTGAACCGGGCGAGAAACGGTGAGTCGGTAGTGGAGAATCGAGATTTCCCAAACAAATGGAGGGTCGTATGCGTTCCTTGGCGCCTATTGCGTGTCTGACGCTTGTATTCAGTGTTGTTTCCGTTCATTCCAGACGTCTTCCCTTCCCTACACCGGAGGCCGACTGGTATACCTTCGAAAGCGGAATTGGCGAGCATTTGGTGATGGTGAAAGGCATGGGGGATGTGAATGGTGACGGATACGGCGATGTCTGGGTTCTGCGGGAGCCTCCCTCGACAAAGTCGGAAGGGACGGCATACATCTACTACGGCTCGGAAGATGGGTTGCTTGACGATTATGCTCAGAGTTTCGAGGGAAAGATATGGGACGGGTGGTTTATCAATCTTGATGGAGACCAATACTCGGATCTCTGCATGAGCTGGTACCGCGAAGTCGACGGCAGGTACGCCCCAACCTACGAACAGGACCTTCGATTTTTTCGTGGTTCATCGACCGGCCTTTCGGAAATATCGGGAATGAGGCTGGTCAATGTCCAGCAGAAAGCACCGATCGATTTCGGAGACCTCAACGGCGACGGGCTCAGTGACTTGATTCGGGTCACCTATGTTGCCGGCCATACCGACTATAGATTGTTGGTGCACTATGGCTCGAGTTCAGGAATAGAAGCGACCCCCCAGAGCATATCACCCAGCGATCATTTGGGATACGAAGCCATATATGCCGGGGATGTCAACGGCAACGGCTATGGAGATGTTGTCCTTACTAATCGATACACCGATGATGCCCGGGTACCGGCCCCCGTGGTCGCGCTCTACACCGGGTCTCCATCGGGGCTTTCTTCAACACCGTTCTGGAGAAAGCAGTACAATGTTCCAAAGAAAGATCTTATGCGTGTGTACTTTCGCCGGGGAGGGGACCTGAACGCGGACGGATACGACGACGTGATCCTGGCCTACCCCGAATCCCACCTTGCGCCTTGTATCGGGTATGGATCTTCATCGGGACTTACCCTAGACTACTCCTGGGACATACCCTGGGCAGCCTTGGTGGGCGACTATAATGGAGACGGATTTGTCGATGTCGCCGCAACGCGTCACAGTGAGGGACATGGCGCAGACGGCGTCAATCTCTACCATGGCTCAACCTCTGGACCTTCGAGTACGCCGTCTCAGACCATCGAAAGCGACTACTTTGAGTCGAGTCTGGGCGAGTACATTGCCTATATTGGCGACGTGAACGGCGACGGCGGGGATGACTTTGCCGTAGTCGCTCCCGGCTATTTCTGTAATGGCATGGCTTTTGTGTACCACGGTACTCCCGGCGGCGCCGTATTGAAGCGTCGGTCCCGGGCGCCCTCGACCGGTCAAGGGTCAATTTCGTACCGGTCGGGTAAAATTCTTTACCACGGCAGTGGCGGCGCCGGCGTCGATTCCCGCATGCGGGTCTATACGACCATGGGGAAGACCGTTGCCGAAGTTGAGATGACCGGTGCCGGCAAAGTTCAAGAGGCCTCGCTCGATAAGCAGGGCAAAGGCGCCTATGTCGTCGACGTTTCGTCGGGGAACGGAAGTATTCGGAAAACAATCACTGTTGTGGAATAGTTGTGTCG
>WJJU01000244.1 GCA_014729595.1 Chitinivibrionales bacterium | reverse complement strand
GGCTTGTTCTTGGTTTTTATATCAAATGTAGTATCAAAATACAATGTTTTCTCTATTGACTATTCTATATAAATTAGGTGTTCACAATACAAAATGCCGTCTCCCCCCAAGTATGGGGGGAACAAAAGGGGGGTTGGGCTACAACGGCGTTACGTTGGCCCTCGCATCCTGCTCGGGGGCCTCGCCCCTGCCTTACGGCAGCCGCCTTCGGCTCCAAGCTGGGGTATAGGGGGCGGCCCGAGCCCCCTTCAAAAACCTATTTTGGGCAAGTATGACGCCTGACATGAAATGGTGAATGCTGCCGGGGATATCGAGTCGGGCTTTTTGTAGCATCCCACTGCGCTTTTGATGGATGTGATTTGTGGCGGGGATAAATGCAATAACGCAACTCCGTCTCCATAACAAGGATCAAGATGATTGCCGCGGACTTATGTTAACATATAGGTAGCGTAATCTTTACAAAAATAAAGGTAAAAGGCCGCGTATGCGGCTCGGTCATTGCAGGCTTGGCAGGGTACCAAAGGTGGGACCAACACCGCGGCCTTTTACCAGGGTGTGCTCAATCATAGGGTGCACTCCGTGCAGATCGCCGATTCCGCTTTGGTGCCCGGCGATAAAGACACGGGGGTGCCTTCTTATTATGTTCCTTCCCGACACTGCGCTTGACACCAGCCCTGTCCCGCGGAAAGCGTCGTTTCCGGTGTTGGTATCAAGCGCAGCATCTCCATCGCGATATCGGCGCTTCGTAAACCAAGGCGGTACCGCATTTTTCTATTGAGTAACCAGGAATCATATCAGGCCCCCCTCTAAACGAGAGTCTGATCCCCCTGTTGCTCCGTCGATCCGGCCGACATCTCGTTTCGCGGTCCTTTTATCGGCGCGAAAGTGTCGGTCAATGTCTATACTTATAAAAATCGTTCATTTCCGCCAAACATTCCATCACTTTTTATTCCGAAATCGAACTTTTTGCATTCGCGATCGTCATTTTCTATCTCCGGGTAGAACTGGGCGGTTGCCCGCCCAGTTCTACCCGGAATAGGCTGGATGTAAGGATGAGCAGGATGATAATTGCGCTCACCAGCCCCAACAATTAAACACCCCAATCCTTGTCATTCTTCCATCCCGCCTATCCTGATCGTGCCTTGCGGTTCATTCTCTTGAACTCAAGGCGTGAAGCGCCAAAATTGATCAGCAACCCTACCGGTAATTCATAAGCTGTCAGATAATTCAACGCTTGAGCCATCGGAAACCCGCAATAAGCTCGCCTAAGACAATGAGCGGCACAACCAACCGCTTAGCTTCTTCCATGCGCTTTTTGGCATTCAGCGAACCCCGCCTTAAAGCGGAATAGGCGTTTGTATCGATAGTCAGTACCATTACTTCCAGATCTCCGGGTCTACCTGTTCAAAAGTTGCGTGTTCTTCTCAAATTCCTCATATTCCTCCGCCGTCCAGGCGCCGGCATAAGCACTAAGATCGCGGTATTTTCGCCGATCTTTCTGAACCCCAAGCCCCCTCTCAAGCGCTTCGAGCGCCGTTGCATTCAGGGTTTGAGATTTTTGGGCAGATAAGCGCCGCAATAATTTGTTCACTCGCGGTGAAACGCCCCTGACAGTCAACTGACTCACAGTTTGCCTCCAATGAATACTTTTTATGCATACACAATAATTATGCATTCAGCGAGCGCCTAATACAAATTCATCACTATATTTCAATTGGCTAATTTGCATTTTGAATGCAAATTAGCATGAATATATTTTATCCTCATGATTCCCAGACACTCCGAAAAACTCATTGCCCGTTTGATGCCCCAATATCCGGTGCTCGCGATTACCGGTCCTCGTCAGTCGGGCAAGACAACACTTGCACGGAAGCTTTTCGGTGACCGACCATATGTATCACTCGAGAACCCAGATGAACGCGAGTTTGCGGAATCTGATCCACGTAGTTTTTTAAAAAGATATCGCGAGGGGGCCGTATTCGATGAGGTACAACGTGCGCCAGAGCTCCTTTCCTACCTTCAGCAGATTATAGATGAAGGCCCCAAGGAGTGTCGCTTCGTTCTTACCGGTTCTCAACAATTCGGCCTTATGTCCCAAATTAGCCAATCCCTCGCAGGTAGAGTCGCCAATGTGACACTACTGCCATTTTCTTACAGCGAATGGTACAGCCATAAAACCGAGACACCCCCTTCCCTAGAAGAGGTTCTCTTTAAAGGATTGTACCCGCCCGTTCTCGATAGAGCGCTTGAGCCATCTACTTGGTACCGTAACTACGCTCAAACCTATGTCGAGCGTGATGTTCGGCAAATTGCCGCTATTGGTGATCTGAGACTTTTTCACACCTTCCTGCGTATGTGCGCGGCGCGGACAGGCCAACTACTTAACCTATCGGGACTTGCCTCCGATTGCGGAATAGCCGTGAATACCGCCAAGAAATGGCTATCAATACTCGAAGCAGGCTATATTATACACCTGCTCCAACCACACTTCGCAAACTTTGGCAAGAGACTTATAAAAACACCTAAGCTTTACTTTGTCGATCCAGGTCTTGCATGCTATCTACTTTCTGTCAATACGTCTACCTCCCTCCAGACACATGCGATGCGTGTCCCTCTTTTTGAGACCTATGCCGTCAGCGAATTAAAGAAGTTCTTTGAAAACACAGGACACATGGGCGGGCTCTATTTTTGGCGTGACCGCGCTGGACACGAGGTAGATATTGTAATAGACGAGTCTACCGGTCTAAGCGCCACGGAGCTCAAGGCTGGACGCACCGTGGCATCTGACTGGCTAAAAGGATTACAAAAATGGAAAACAATCGCCGGATCGACAGCACGGGATATCTCGCTTATCTATGGCGGCGAACGCGAATATGAGCGACAAGATGCACGGATTG
>WJJU01000243.1 GCA_014729595.1 Chitinivibrionales bacterium | reverse complement strand
GCGTGCGGCCAAACGGTGAACTGGTGGAACTCGACATTCAATTGCGAGCACTCGATCTCAAAGGCGGTCGCGCCTTGCTGGCAACCGGGCGCGACAACACCGATATCCGTCATGCGCTGAACGAACTGCGCAAAAGCGAGGAACGATACAGGACCCTGTTTGAGCATTCCGGCGACGGGATTCTTATTCATGATACTGAAGGAAGAATTGTCGAAGCAAACCGACAAATTTGCGAAACCATCGGTTATACACGGGATGAGTTGCTGAAATTGCATATCGCCGACCTCCAAGCCCCCAATACGAAGGCGGGGGAATCCGGACGGCGGGCCGTCCGCAAGTTACAGCATGAGGTTTTTGCCGTTTTAGAAACGGATTTTTTGAAGAAATCGGGCGAAATCATTCAAGGCGAGGTGCGCTCATCGGCATTTGAGCTGAAAGGCAAAACGTTTTACCATGCCGTTTTCAGAGACATAACTGAACGAAAACGCGCACAAAAGGCTCTGGGCGATCAAAAACAGCGTCTTGATTACATTATCGAAGGTACCGATATCGGAACATGGGAATGGAATATTCTGACGGGCGAAACGACCTTCAACGAACGGTGGGCTCAAATGGTCGGATTTACCCTCGATGAACTTTCTCCCATTTCGATTCAGACCTGGACCAATCTGTGCCATCCCGATGACCTTGCCGGATCGCATAATCTCTTGAATGAATGCTTTAAAGGTGAAGCCGACTATTACGAATGCGAAATGCGTATGCGTCACAAGAACGGCGACTGGATCTGGGTTCATCAAAAAGGCAAGGTGGCAACTTGGACCGCCGAGGGGAAACCGGAATGGATGTTTGGTACTCAACAAGACATTTCGGAACGCCGAAGAGCACAGGAAAGATTGGCTAAAAGCGAGGCGCGGTTTCGCAGTTATGTGGAATCGGCGCCGGACGGTATTTTTGTAATCGATGAGAATGGGCGCCATGTCGACGCCAATCCCGCCGCATGCCGTATCAGCGGATACACCCGAGAAGAACTGCTTGGCATGAGCATCGTAAATTTCGCGCACGGTGATGACCGTGAGTCGGCTCTTCGGCATTTCGAGGACGCGAAACATACCGGAGTGAGTTCGGGAGAATTTCGATCGATAAACAAGGAGGGGGCGGTCCGGATTTTGATGATAGACGTGGTGCAACTTTCCGACACGCGGTACCTTTGTTTCTCCAAAGATGTTACCGAAACGCGCGAGATGGAAAGCCACTTGCGACAGGCGCAAAAAATGGAAGCCGTCGGGCAATTGGCCGGCGGTATTGCCCATGATTTCAACAATCAGTTGTCGGGAATACTGGGTTATGCCGACATTCTACGCCACGATGTAGCAAACAACGAAGAGTTGGTTGGCCATACCGACAAAATCATCTTATCCGTAAAACGAGCCGCATCCCTGACCGCGCAGCTCCTCGCCTTTTCGCGCAAAGGAAAATACCAGAACACCATTGTCGACATTCACCGTATCGTTTTCGAAGTGGTTAACATACTGAAGCATAGTATCGACAAGAGAATCGACATCAGTCAGGAGCTTGACGCCAACCCCTGCACGACACGCGGGGATCCGGGACAACTGCAAAATGCCGTGCTCAACCTGGCGCTCAACGCACGAGACGCCATGCCGAACGGCGGAAAGCTTACGATCGCCACCAAGTCGATGTATATAGACGAAAAAAAACGCGCGTCTCTCCAATGCTCCGTCACACCCGGTGAATATCTTAGGATACGTGTTACCGACACGGGTGAGGGCATGGACGAGGAAACCCAAAGACGGGTTTTTGAGCCGTTCTTTACCACAAAGCGTCCCGGGAAGGGGACGGGTATGGGGCTTGCCGCCGTGTATGGAACCGTCACAAACCACGGCGGTTGTGTCATGACCAAATCCGCACCAGGTAAAGGCAGTACTTTCTCCATTTATCTTCCCGTATGCAGAGAATCGGTCGACGCGCCCGTTAAGCAAAGCCCCGTTTCCCGCATCGGCGATAATGCTCATATACTTTTAGTCGAAGATGAAAACGGCGTTCGCGACGTTGTAAAGCGAATGCTCACCATGATGGGTTACCGGGTAACCACCTGTCGTGACGGTGTTGAAGCGGTCGAAGCGTACAATCGACAATGGCGAAAGATCGATATTGTTCTGCTGGATGTTGTTATGCCGCGCATGGACGGCGAAGAAACGTTTAAAGCGCTTCGCGAAATCAATCCAAATGTCATTGCATTGGTGTTTTCGGGCTACAACCTCGAAGGACAGGCGCAAAGGATTGTTGACATGGGTGCACGGGGGTTCATTCAAAAACCATTTCGCAGCGGAGAACTCATCGCCACCCTTGCGAAGGTTTTAGAACCGCATTCAAAATGAGCTGCCGCTCAAGCCAATCGTGACGACTTGTCCGTTTGTTCCCCTCCTTACCATATCACCGAGGATATAACTCCTCGTACCGCTTTGCGTGATCACATCCAGGTCTTATCGCTCGGCCCTCCCAGACGTAGCTCATTTTGAAAGCGACTCTTAGGCGAAGAATGATAAAGAGTAATCGTTTGGATTAGGGATTCATCGCCGCCCCGAAATAACCCTACCTTCGGATATGCGAAAATTCCGTTTACAGTCGTTCATGCTCCGACCAACGCCGCCGTTTTGATATATGCAAACACTTTTTTCCCCGGCCGCAAATCGAGCATTGCCGCGGAACGTAACGTTATATGAGACAACAAATACGTACATCCCGCCCGTAATCGCACAAGGCAGCTCGAATCATCCGCCATTTTCATCGATTCCACCACTGCCGGGATAGTATTGAGGGCACTGGTTTTAAGGGAATCACTCAGCGCAAGGCTCACTTCACGCGCCTTGATGTGTACTCGAACTTGTGTACCAATCGAAAGTTTTCGCAGTGGGATCCAAAGTGAACCCGGATCGCACTCAACTCGGCTGAGTTTATAACGAACGTCATGTTCGGCGAAACGCCCGCTCAACGTCGCCCCCGCCTCATTATTTTGCACCAACGGAAGGTCTAGCCGTGTAATGACTTCGTTAAGCGGGCCACCGGCTTTGACCACACCACGGTCAACAATCAGCATTCGGTCCGCCAACCGTGCGACCTCGTGCAGCGAATGGCTTACATAAATTATCGGAATGGCAAGTTCATCTCGAACTCGCTCCAAAAAAGGCATGATGTGCTCCTTGCTTCGTGCATCCAGAGCCGAGAGCGGCTCATCCATAAGCAAAAGACGGGGACTTGTTGACAGCGCACGAGCCACGGCCACCCGCTGACGTTCTCCTCCCGATAACCCGTGAGGCATTCTGTCGAGCAAATGGTCAATACCGAGGAGTTCGCTTATTTCTTGAATACGGAAACGTCTTCTTTGTACCTTTGTACGTCGATATCCGTATAGAACATTATTCCGGACCGAGATATGACCAAAAAGGTTGGCCTCCTGAAAAACCATACCAAAAGGTCGACGGTGTACCGGCACAAAGGTATTGCCGGCGCTGTCTTGCCATAAGCGCCCGCAGGCCTGGAACCGCGCATGGCGGGCGTACTCCAATCCGGCAATACAGCGAAGGAGCGTTGTTTTGCCGCATCCGGACTGACCGAACAGAGCGGTGAGTCCGTTTTCCGCCACATTAGCTGAAATGTCGAGGAGGAAATCGCCTTTCTTATGACAAAACCGCATTTCCATAATCTATCGTTCTTTCCTTATGGTACTATTGACCAAGCGAATAGTGAGCAGTACCGTCGCGGAAAACAGCACGATACCCGCGGCAAGCGTGTGCGCTTGCTCGTATTGCATACTCTCGACATGATCGAAAATAGCCGTTGAGATCACCCTCGTCTTTCCGGGAATATTTCCACCAATCATCAGGATAACCCCGAATTCCCCAACTACGTGAGCGAATCCGAGTGTTGCGGCGGTTAAGAATCCCGGCGCCGCCAGAGGCACCACGACCGTGAAAAATCGATCCACGGGAGACGCCCCCAATGTCGAGGCCGCCTCAATATGCTTCTTACCGACAGCGACAAAACTATTTTGGATAGGCTGCACCACGAAAGGAAGCGAATGAACGACTGAACCAATCACCATCCCCGCGAACGAGAAAGCAAACGTCTGAATGCCGAAATACCGAAGCAGTGGTCCAAGCGGTCCTTGAGGCCCCATAATGATTAACAGATAAAAACCAAGAACGGTCGGCGGCAGCACGATGGGAAGCGAAATCAAAGTCCCCACAACATGAGCGACTATCGAACGGCTTCGCGCCAACCACCACGCCAAAGGAGTAGCTATGCCGATAAGTATGACGGTTGCGGTACTCGCCAGCGCCAGTGTTGTTCGTAGTGCGGCCCAATCCTGTTCAGCGGGCATCGTCGATGACTCCCAAATTATACCCGTAACGAATGATTATCTTTCGAGCCGAAGGGCTCCGCAAATACTCGAGAAAGGCACGCGCCGCTTCGTTGGCTTCCGCACCCTTCAATAACAGAGCTTGTTGATGCAACGGTTCGTAAAGCGAATCAGGAACCACCCAGTAAGACCCTTTCTTCTCCGGCGGCAAAGGTACTATTTGGGAATAGGCCACGAATCCAATATCCGCATTAGCGCTTGCGACCTGTTGCCACGTTTGAGCGATACTGTTCCCTTGCACCAGACGCGGCCGTATGCGATCCCATAAACCAAGATTTTCAAGCACTTGCCGCGCCGCCGTCCCATAGGGCGCGGTCAGCGGATTCGCCGTCGCGCAAAACCGCCAAGTGTCGGCGCCAAGGATCCCGCCCATCGTGTCCACCATGTCTTTTTTAAGGCTCCATACCACCAAAACCCCTCGCGCATAAGTATACCTTGTTCCCGGCACCCCGTAGCCCGCTGATTCCAACTTGTAAGGACGAATAGAATCGGCCGCCAAGAAAACATGGAACGGCGCTCCATTAACGATTTGAGAATATAACCTTCCAGTCGAGCCATAGCTTATCCTCAAATGTTGGCCGGTGATCTTTTCAAACAACGGGACCATATCTTTGAGGACGGCGGTGAAATTCGCCGCAACCGCACAATACGCCGGCGCCCCGTCGGCGACTCCGACCACCAATATAACAACCGATAAAAACGAATAACGCAAAAAACGGAACATGCAATGCGTTACCTTCCCCCAAATATTACGGTTCCCCCTCGCCTCGCGCCCGAAAAAAGCAAGGCGTATGCCGCCCGTCGAAGCTTGATTCCCAACTGCGTATACGCCCGTTTTTAAAGCGAATAGGCGTGTTCGCGGGGATCCCGGTGTGGAGTGCGACGGTACATAAGTGTGCTTTAGGGGTGATTGCGGGCCAATAATGTTGCATATTTGATTAGGAGTGGCCAATACGCGAGAACGGAGACGAGCCAAGAGCCGATCCCTGCCCCCGAGCTTATCGCCATACGCGCCAACTTATCCTCATCGTTGCATATAAATCAGTTTGGCTTGTATTTAAACAACTGAATTACTATGTCAAACGGAATTTTGCCCTTCGGGAAAGCCCGTCGGCATCCAATCGCAACCCTTGCGCGAGACCAGGTAAGCGTTCACTCACAACGTGTGGTGTGGCTCTTTTGCGCCACCGGCGCCGGCATGCTTCCCGCCGGCGGTCCATCTTGGAATGCCGAACTCCTCGCCCGTCAAGGCCTTCGAGCCCCTCCCCCGCCTTTCGCCCGAATACCGAGGAGCTTTCGCGACGATTGGGTTATGCTTACACCCTTAGAAGAAGTCGCCCCTTCGTGGTTTCGCCTCATTCCCGCCGTGCGGGCTCCCTTCACCGCGCACTAAGAAGGGGAATGAAGAATAGTATGTATAGTTCCGCTATTTGGTTCAAATAGTTAAGCACCACCTCGACATACGCCCGGCCTACCATCTCGTCGGTGCACCTCACCATGTCACCGCCGGCTTAACGAGAACCCACAAGAGGGGACACATGGATCCGAGGAGGAAGTTACGTATTTCAAGGTATGGGCTTTAGTCCCCCGCACGAGTTTCGCTTTGAATGGCATATCGCACAATAAGCCGGCCCCTTGCGATCGGTATCGGCGATTGTGTTGGAAAAGTGCATGACACACTTTGGGTCGGCGCAATGCGGCAATCCCCAGGTGTGTCCCAGCTCATGCACGATTTCCTTTACAACACGCAAGGCAAACAGCGAGTCGTCGGGCGGTTTTCCCCAGAAGGAATTGCGAAGGCGCGCCAGCGCTACAAATGCGCAGCCGCCTCGTAGTGACGCCTGCCCGAAGACAAAAGTAAGCGACGCACCGTAACAATCATGATCCACCAGCGCTACAACCCGACCGCTCCGCTCGCCTCGTTGCGTACATACTTCATAGAGGATATCTTCACCACGATACTGCAGACGCGATGAATTGTAGTATTCGGAACGCACGGTAAAAGTCCGGCCGACACGAACCGAACAGTTTTCCACCTCGGCGACTCGTCGAGACATTTTTTCGGTCCAGTCCGCGGCAAGGGTGGGGGCGGGAAGCAAAAAAACTTTTCCGGAGATCATTATTAGGGTCCTCGTTTGCCGTTGATCCGTTTACTCGTGTCCGATTTCATTCCCACCGTGAATATAGGCCAAACCGAAGTACCGGCCTCGGTAAGAGAAAAACGTTCCGACATAAAAGCATATAATGCAAAGCTTAGACCGGCTTAGAGCCTATCTCGGAACCCGGTTTGTCAGCCGAAACGGCAGCGAGGAGGTGGAGAAACAAGTGACATCCCGGGGCATATCCACGACAATATGGCCACGTGGCGCAACACGCCACCGCCCTCCACAACCCGTCGCGGGCGAGATGGTTGTTTTCGGATAACCTCTTCCAAGCGTTTAGTCCGGTTATTGCGACATATATTCACCCTATCGTTGCATGAAAATCCGTTTGCAATCTATTTAGGTGACCTCTAATAATTCAGTTTTGAAGCGAAAGCGTGCGAGAAATTGCTGAACGAGGCGCGTAAAAGAGCCATATCCGGGGAGATATTGCGATTGAGCGTAACGAAGTTGAGCAATTTCGCAGCCGATTGCAGCCGGAAATGAATTTTTAGAGGTCACCTTTAAACAATTGAATTATTATGTCAAACGAATTTTTTCTCTCCTGGAAAGCCCCCTCGGCCTCCAATCGCATCGCTTCGCGGAACCCGGTAAACGTTCACTCACACCGCCCAGGTGTGGCTCTTGTGCGCCACCGGCGCGAGCATGCGCCCGGCGGTCCACCTTAGACCGCTGTCGGCCGTGCTCTTCGGCCCTCATTGCCTTCGAGTCCCCGGCCCGCCTCATGCTTGAATACCGAGGACCTTTTGCATCGATGGGGTTCATACACATCAGGTATCTGTTTCGCTTTGCCCACGATGTTTCTCCGTCCGCGGCGAGATTGCTTTCGCGGTCACTTTTTTTTCGGCTTTGGCGCAATACTTGCTGTTTTCGGCATACCATTAAGTTTCCCGTCGAAACTTTTTGGAAGCATAGACGGGGGCCGGACACCCGATGAGTCAACCGGACAGCTCCGCGTACACAATTACGGTCCGCCCGCCACGCTTCGCCCCCTTATCTTAAGGAAAGCCTTAATTAAGCGGGATTGCCGCGGTTACGGGAGGGTACCCTTTGTTGAGTCTCGGGCCGAAACCTCGGCGCGCTTGAACAGTTTGTTGATAACGAAAACAGCCTCCGAAATCGCCAAATAAAGGAGTGAGTATGGCCGGCGAAAAAAAACCATGGTACATGAAGCATTCGGAACTTGGAGAATCTTTCAGGCAATTCTACAACACGTGCAACCAGAAGACGGTTCTTGACAATAAGACCCGCGAGCTTCTGCAACTGGCGCTTGCGTGCGTTTTACGCTGCCCGCACTGCACTCGGGATCACCTGAAAGGTGCGCTTGACACGGGAGCAACAAAACAAGAGGTAACGGAAACGTTGCTTATAGCCGCGCAAGAGGGTGCGGGCACGCAGTTGAGCTGGTTACGGGAAGCTTACACCGACTACCTGGGAGACTGATCCGTCAAAGCCGGATATCTTATTTAGATTAGCGTCAGTATCGTCGCCTCGACCGAAACGTTATCCCGCCCCGAGAAACGCTTCGGAACGCAGGCAGGGGGCAATGTACGGCGCCGGGATTTATAGGACACGCCGCGAGTCGGTACGAACGATAACGAAACAAATAATTTCGACTAACACATGGACATGTTACCCCACAATAACTTTGCCGATAAGCGAGGAAGCACATGGTCTCAATTTTCGGACTTTTCGCCACCTATCGAGACGCGGAGCAAGCTATTGACACATTGGTTGTTGAAGGTGTGGAGGAGGAAGCCGTCAATGTGATTGCAAATGCGCCGGCGGCTCTCGAACGAGTCGGCGCCGAATTGGACAGCGCCGACATGGGTAAAACCGCGGAAGAAGACGGTATGTCCGAAACGCTCGATTCGCTACTGTCTTCTTCACCCCAAGTCGGTGTTCCTGAAACGGGGATGGTTGTTGCGGGCGGTAAGCAAGCCCGCGAATTAGTCGAACATAACACCGGCATCGATAAGGCGGACACCAGTTTGCCCGATCGGCTTACGAGTATCGGTCTGAGCGCTGATGAAGTAGGAAGATATCTTGGGGGTGTGCGAAATCGGGGAATTATGATATGGGTGCGAACGTCCGATGAACAAGTCGAAAAGATATCCCGGCTTCTCGAATCCAACGGGGCGCGCCATATCGTAAGGGGCGGCGTTTGACGTCGATATTCGAATCGCCAATCGCTGGTCCACTCATGCTTAGCAAACGTTGGGGCCGCGCCGAAATATGATACCGCACCGAAATCCATTCGTCGATCCGACGGCCCCGTGCTTATTAGTGCTAAACCTGATCACCAGGGCCTCCAGAATCGCTTTCGTCGAAAAAAACTCTGCTATGACGTCGTACGAAAAGAATACGGAAAAATTGCGGACTCATTTAGGAAAAAGATCCGGATATGCGCCGTTCGTTCCGTCGGGCGAGAGTGGCGCCCGGTCAGTCGGCCCCATTGGCGGCGAGCACGGCCGCGCCTAAAGCCACGGTAATCCGGGGCTTGGTCGGTACAAGGACCTCGATGTGAAGCACACTTTCCAGAAGATTCTTTATGCACGGGTTCAGCGCCCCTCCTCCGACCAGATGAACGGATGAGCATTGAGAGCAAACCCGCTTGTACATGCCACAGAGTTTTCCGACCACACTTTGATGAACGGCCAAGGCAATGTCATGGCGTTGTATACCCTTGTTAAGTAGACCGATAACCTCTGATTCCGCGAAGACGGTACAGACTGAGCTTATACTTATCCCCGGGGCCCCCTTCTGAGCCGCATCGCCGAATTCCCGCAATTCAAACCCAAGCTTTTCGGCCATTATTTCGAGAAACTTACCCGTTCCGGCCGCACACCGGTCGTTCATTTCGAATTTGGCGATTCTTCCGTCGGCATCTAAAAGAATAACCTTTAGATCCTGCCCACCGATATCAATTACGGCGCGCGCACCTTGAGTGCAATGCCGTATTCCCCGAGCACACGCTTTTATTTCAGTCACCGAAGGAATATCCTCTATTTCGAGCAGACTCCTTCCGTAACCGGTCGTGACGACTGGGATACTCTTGTACCGTTCGAGCAGGCTTCGAGCCGTCATTGCAGGTTGGGAGGTAGCGTCAACTACCTCCCATTCGCGTATTTCTCCATCGACCAGCAAAACAGCCTTGATTGTTCTTGAGCCGATGTCGATGCCAAGACTTGTCATATTAGTCGCTCAATCGTTCAATAAAAGCTTCAATACGGGTCTTAATCTGACCTGTGTCTTCTTGGCTATAGTCGGTTTCAATCCTGATAGCCGGAATTCCGCCCTTCTCGAGTTCCTTTTCGACATCAAGGGCTTCAATCAGATAGGGAGAGCAAAAATTTAGGCCATACAACACCACGCCGTCCACCCGGTACTTCTTTACCATATTTTTTATATGCATCAAGCGTTCGGTGTTCGGAGTGAAGATTGCGCAATCGATTTCACAGTATCGCTCAACAATGGCGTCGACCATCCCTTCCATTCCTTCGGCTGATTCATCGACACACCCTCTACTTCCACGTTCGCCTATGCAGGATTCCTCTCCGACGATTATTGCATTCAGCCCCTCAACGACGGCGGGAATTTTCCAGTTGGGTACCGCCATCGGACAGCCCGACATCAAAAGACGCGTGGTGCCCTTGGGTTTGACCCCTTCATCGGCCCCGACTCGCTCTTCAATTTCATCGCAAATGTTGTTAACCGAATCAGTGAATCTCTCGGGATTATCGTAAAAGAACACCTGATTAACAAGAAGGCTGTCGAGGCCGGAAATCGGCGCCGGGTCAGCCGCGCGCAAGCGGGCAAGGCGCTGTACGGCCCGTCTTTTCCCATTGACCGTCTCGATTGCCTTTTTCAGCGTTTCGGGTGTGATCTTTTTCCCGCTCAATTCCTCAAGCTGTTCCTTCAGTTTCAGGTATTCGGCACGAAGGAGAGCTTTTCCTTCGCTACTCTTCATCTGAGGCATATCCATGGCGTAAAAATTGGGAATGAGTCGGTCCAGGATTTCATAGGCCTTTTTCTTGCCGTCGCACGTGTTCTCACCAATCACCATGTCACACGCCTCGAGATAGGGACAAACCCGCCCGAGCTTGAATCCCAAGGTGGACTTGATGAGCGCACATGTGTTGCGGGGAAGAAGCCTTTCGACTTCGTCAACGGCGAAATCGGCGCCGGCACACAAGCCGACCATAATCCCATCGACGGCAAGAACCAGTTCCTCGGGTACAAACGTGCAATAAGTTCCAATTACCTTGTGGCCATTACCTTTGGCATCCATGAGTTCCTTTATTCGAAGGCCGTGGATTTCAGACATCACAAAGTCGAAATAGGTCATGCCTTCGGGGCGATTTTTTTGAGACATGAAGATATCGCCATAGGTCTTTGACAAAACCTCGAGCAGAGCATCATGATCTTCGAGGTTAAGTTCCAAATCCGTCCATAATGGACGATAATCAAAAGTTGCATCGGACATACCGACCACCTTTCGGCTGAGGATCAGGAAAGAAAAACGGACAAGAGTCTATTGATTCAATGGAAATCGGAAAGTCGGTCGGCAAATCGTGGACGATTATGATAGGGCGGCGTGGTCCGCCCGCAAGAGGGCGTAAAGAAAGATTTTGCATTGTTAAATTCCTTGCATACCCGGATACTACCAGACCGGTCTTATCCCTGCATGCGTTGCTTTCAGGCAACTCCTTGGTTTTTTCCGCGAGACATAAGCATTAGTATGAATTCAGAATATAGTGTAATGACCGGGGCAAGCACAATACGGAAGAGCGCGCCCCGGCAGCTTCGGTATATGGTTCCGCCGCCGGCAGGGTGCTCAGGGATAACGGTCCACCCCACCGAAGACGTGTCGGTCGTGTATATTCTTTAAGGTACGAGGATCGGCTCCACACTAAAACCCAGTGAAAAGCGTCATTCCCAACCGCGGCACGCCCCTTGGTGCGGCGACAATCGCTCCACCGTGCGCGCCCTAAACACGGCGGCAAGGTCCGGGGAATTCACGCGCAATTGCGGAAACTGTGCCGAGGTGGTGGCGCAAATTCCACGGAAACGGAAGATACGTCATGTTTCACGAATGGAGCCTGAATGAAAATTGCACGAAATAGTTACATGAGGATCGCAAGCATTCTCCTCCTCATGTTCATTCCCGCCTTTTCAATGGCGAATGGTGACTCCACCTTGATTTCGGCCGATCCCGATTCACCCGGTTCGCGGAATAACCCGTTAAGTGCATAGGCGTTATACTCACCCTCGTTCAATATGCCAAGTTTGAACCGATATCATCGAAGGAAAACGTATTCACCAAGTCCGGAGGAGGCTTTTTATGTTTCGAGATATGATGCGTTTTTTTGTGTTACCGGTATTTCAACCGACAGCGGGCATACAATTATTAACAGCCAATAACAAAAAAGTATTACACTCGTGGATACTATTCCTATTTCTTGGTATCATATACACCATTTCGGTGCAAATTGCGCTAATGAAAGGCCTTGGAGCGAATGTTGAACCCTATTTAAAAATACCGGCGGACGACTATTGCTAATGGCAAAGGTTTTATCAAATCCCGTTCTTTTTCGTAACGTCGATACTATTTGCGGGCACCGTTCGATTGCTTTCAATTCCATTTTCCGGAATCGGTACCTACGAAGATCATTTTTGTCCTTTCGCGGTAGCACAGACGTTACCGATGTTTCTAGAAGCCATCTCATAAATGGTTGCGGGTTTCGACTGGCTGCGAATGCCTGTGCCTTTGTCGCTCAGTCTCGGGCCAACACACCCATTTATGATATGGCTTCAACAATGTGGATTCCGGAAACGATATACTTTGTTTTCGATGAAGAGGCGCTTTACTTCCATTCCGCTCTTGAAGGCGAGAAGGTGGAAATCATCAAAAAGAATCCGAAGGTATGTTTTCAGTTGGAATGCGATGCGGATATCAAAATTCACATAGAAAGCATAACCGGGAAACAAAGCAATTACTAAAAAATGTACAGGGGTCACCAATGAATAACGGTCTTGAAAGATTAGGTTATAGTAATTGGCAACGAACCGTTAGTGCCGAGAATATTCAGGCGGGCTTTTCCGTAGCGCGGGTGACGGAAGTGAACAAAAACGGTTACGTAGTTGCCGACGGGGAGCGCGAAATGCCGGCGGAACCGTCCGGCAAATTCTTATTCAATGCGGAGGACGGCGCCGATTATCCAACGGTTGGTGATTGGGTCGTGATACAAACCGTGGACGACCATTCACTCGCCGTCGTTCATACCGTTCTGCCTCGTAAGACTTTATTAAAACGCAAACAGGCCGGTAGACACATAGAATTTCAGCTTATTGCCGCCAATATTGATATCGGATTGGTCGTGCAATCGGCACAATCCATAAATATCAATTTATTGGATCGGTATTTCGTCATGTTGCATGACGGCGGAATTCAGCCTATAGCGGTATTCAGCAAAGTCGACCTCCTATCTTCTTCCGAACTCGAAGATCTGAGAAGCACATTATCGATGCGCCACAATCGGTATGTGCTTATCAGCAGCATAACCGAAAAGGGTGTGGAGGAAGTGACAAATCTGCTCGAGCCGCGGAAAACATATTGTTTATTGGGTCAATCCGGCGTCGGAAAGACGTCACTGCTCAACTGCTTGCTCCGCACGAATGCATTCAAAGTTAGTGAAGTACGCGAAAAAGACGGGAAGGGCAGGCATACGACGGTCCGGCGTCAGCTTATTTGTCTTGAATCAGGCGGTATCTTTATTGACACCCCCGGGATGAGGGAGTTAGGGAATTTTGACATTGCGGACGGGCTGGATGAGACGTTTGAAGATCTTTCTTCGCGTGCTCAAAAATGTCGTTTCAGAGATTGCACCCATACTCACGAGACAGGATGTGCCGTTATCGAGGCCGTCGAAAACGGAGATATTGACAAAAGCAGATATGAGAATTTTCTTAAATTGAAGAAAGAATCGGAATTCTATGAGATGTCATATCAAGAAAAGCGAAAGAAAGAAAAATCTTTCGGCAAAATGGTCAAGAACTTCAAAAAAATCAAGAAAAAGAAATAAACCCTCCCACACTCAAGCAACCGGTGCATTTAAATGCCCCGAGGTACAAATTCCAGGGCAAGGCTCTTTTCCTACAAAGAGGTATTGAGTTTGGTTTCGGCGATTTTCCTTTCGGTGATATCCATTGCAACACCCGTCAAACAAAGCGGTCGTCCTCCCGCATCTCTCTCGGTATCGCCATAGGCCCCCACCCATCGAATAGTACCATCCGGCCGAACGATGCGAAAGTCGATCGCGTGCTCCTTGCCGTCTTCTATACAGGTGCGTACGTTCTCCCGCCAGCAATCGAAATCCTCCGGATGCACCCTTTCGGCCACCGCCTCGAAGGTTCCGTCAAATTCTTTGGGAGAGAGCCCGAAGATCGGGAATATCTGATCGGACCACAATACCCTATTGGTATGTATATTCCATTCCCACGATCCTACGTGTGCCGACCGTTGGGCACGACGAAAGTGTTCCAGGCTTGCTTCCAGTGATGCGGTCCGTTCCCGCACCGCCGATTCCAATCGAAGGCTCTCCTCCTCAAGAAGTCTCTCTTGCTCTGTGTTCTCCAGAATTAACGCCAGTATCCGTGCGGCATTACGGAAGCATGATAGCTGTGGCTCTCCAATCTCCTCACCTGAACCGTCGATCATTAACTTTCCGAACTCATGCTTTGCCGTCGCTATACGAATCGTCCGCGGCGAAGAGTATTCCTGGTTGGAAGCGATTCGGAATTTGATCCCTTTATCGAAAGAGTTCATCGCGGCAAGAAAATCTCTCACTATGGTCGATTCATTTCGGATTTGCGAAAGATTGATCATAAGGATAAAGAGATCGTTCAGAAACTCATTCATCCCAATTACATTCATTCCTCATTCTCCAGGGGCCCTCGATTGAGGAGTTTTGGGGCCTGGTGGGCCGGAATCTTATCTGGTTATTCATAAGAGGAGCTTTTAACCGAGGCGCCGCCGACGGCGAATGGATTTAGGTGAAATGGATTACTCTATAAAGCAAATCCCTCGCCACAAGCTCGGACATGCCAACTATCTTTAGGATATTTGGGGCTCGACGGCAAGTAGGGGCGGGCGGAAAGCTCGTGCCGGATCAGCAAGAACTTTTGTGCAGCCCGTCATGGTTACCCGCATGGCCACCATTACCGGACACCCCTCAGCGAATATCCTCGGAAATCAAGTTCGCCGAGATTCTTCCCGATTCATAGATGGTCGGTAGACCCGACCCCGGGTGGGTTCCGCCACCGACAAGATAACAATTGCGGCACTCCTCGAAGCGGTTGTGGGGGCGAAAATAGAGCACCTGCATAAGGTTATGCCCCAAATTAAATGTCGCGCCGCGGTACAGATAATGCTTATATTGCCAATCCTCGGGGGTGATGATTTTCTCCGCTACGATATGCTTACGCAGATCACTCATCGAGGTGCGCGCGCAGATGCGGTCAAGAACCCTCTCGCGGTAGGATTGTATCCGCTCCGAGTCCCATTTTATATCAGCGCGCATGTTGGGTACGGGCACCAGAATATAGAGTGCCGAATGCCCACGCGGCGCCAGCGTACCGTCGGTGACACTCGCATTACGTACATAGATCGACATGTCTTGCGAAAGTGCGCTTCCATTGGAGATTTCGGTAATATTGCGGCGGTAGTCCTCCGCAAAGATTATGTTGTGATGCGGCTCGTCATAGACTTTGTTAAGACCGAGATACAGCATAAAGGTAGAGCAGGAATACTTCATTTTCGAAAGTTTTGCCGGGGTGTACTTCTTGATAAACCCCGGCTCAAAAAGATTTTCCGCCGCGTAACCGAAATCGGCATTGACCACCACCGCATCGGCATCGACCCGCTCGCCTCCTTCCAGAAGCACTCCTTTAGCCGTACGCTTGTCGGCTACTACCCGCTCCACCCGTCGGCCACAATTGACACTCCCACCATGCTCCTTAACCACCTCCGCCATGGCCTCGGAAATACGACTGAGTCCACCCGTCACATGGAAAACACCGTAGGCGTGTTCGACGTAGGGGATAATGGTAAACAGTGCCGGACAATCCCACGGCGACATGCCAAGGTACTTTGCTTGAAACGTGAATGACACCTTGCATTCCTCTTGGCTGAAATAGGTACCAAGATTCTGATAAAGTGTCTTGCCGATATTCAGATGCGGCAATGCCCGGCGAATATCCCGATGAAACATGGTTCCAAATGTCGAGTAATCTTTGCGTAGGCAAGGATAGAGTTTGTCATAGCGAATCGCCTCTTTCGCCATAAAATGATCGATTCCCTCTTCATCGCCGGGAAACACTTGAGCCAAACGACGCTTCATTTCGTTATGATCGGTCGTCGGGAGTAGCTCGCAATCCTTAAACGACAGTTTATACATCGGCTCGAGACGAACCATGTCGAGATAATCGCCGATATTCCTTCCCGCAAGGGTAAAAATCTCACGCAGAAAGAAATCCATCATCAAAAACGTAGGACCGGTGTCGAATGTGTATTTCCCAATGCGCAGCGTGCGGTTTCGCCCCCCGACCGCGCTATCGCGCTCGTAAACGGAGACTCGATAACCCCTATTGGCCAGAATCATGGCCGCGCTCAAGCCGCCCGGACCGGCCCCGACTACTACGATGTGCTTATCTTTAGTTGCCATAACTATTCTTCCCTTCCGGTCTTTCGGCGTATCTGGTCAAAATTTTCAGCAAATGCAGGCGATTATAGCGAAGCGACGCAATGCACGGCATGTTTGCCATACAGGCATATAGTATGTTGATCAGCCCGCCACTAAGTGGATTCCATAAAAAAAAGAGCGGAGATGCCGCGATGACCAGCCAGTGAACCGATTCGCCGCGACACGTTTCGCCGATAAACCGCCGAAGATAAACCGGGTCGCGACCGCTGATTTTCCCCTTCGGAAAGCCTCCGGCAAAGAGTAGCGCACCGTCGGGAAGCAGATTCTTCCACCGCTTCACTCTCAACACTCGTTCATACCATTCGCCGTTACGTTCCCAGCGCCGAGGGCGGCATACAAAGCCCGCGGGATCGAACAGGCGCAAGGGCAAACGGGTCAATCCCCAAGCGAAAAATACGTGTATCGCCAACCATGTCGATGCGTTGACTATAATCAGTAGTACCGTAGATCGAGGTGATCGCTTCATATATCTCTCCGAGTGTTGCCGTTCGGTCGCTCAACACGCCGCCCTTTCCACCGCACCGTCCGAAAAACATGGACACGAAGCGCGGAGTACAGAAAGGTGGCGCAAAAGAATAGGCAATGCAGCGGAAACAGCAGGGCCGTACTCAACCGAAACGCCCCAAGCCTGCGTAGCATCCAGGCTGTCTGCGCCGCATAGATACCATATACCGACAGCGGTAGGCGCGTGCGACACCCCATGCCCGTCGGCAGCGATGCCGCGGCAATAATGCAACCGCTTATCCAACACGATCCCAGAACGAGCATGCTCCGTTTCGAAGCGCCCGCACCATCAATGAACGCCTTACTCCAGCCGTCGATTAACGCCCCAAGCCCATCGGGATACATGCGCACATTAAGTGTACCCCTTCCACCGTATAGATGCATCGACAGATCGGCCTCGCGAAACACCCTTCCCAAAGAAAGATTTTCGAGCACATTGCCTTTGACCTTTTCGTGTCCTCCGGCGAAGAAGTAATCCCGACGAGTACAGAAAAGGCATTGACCGAACAACCCCGCGGGAGCCATACGATCACCCAACGGTGTAAAGGCGCCTATGCCACTCATGAGCATGATATGAAAAAAGGCGGAGAACTGCTCAAAAAACGTGCGTACTTGGTGGTAAGGTTGCACCGAAACAACTCCACCTTCGTGCGCGACGGCGGAACCAAGTCGCACAAGACCGTCCTCTTCCAGCCATACGTCGGCATCTACAAAAAGAAGGTATTCGCCGTCGGCCGCTTGGGCGCCCTTAAAGCAAGCCCATGTTTTTCCGGTCCAGTCGTTCGGCTTTTCGGGCGGCATCAT
>WJJU01000242.1 GCA_014729595.1 Chitinivibrionales bacterium | reverse complement strand
TCAAAGTGGTGCAGGTAAACGGCACGCTTGCCAAGGAGCATTACGTTGAGCATCTGGAAAAGCCGTTTTTCCCATCATTGCTCGACTACATAACCGGACGTGCGCATTTTCCCGCCGAGCCGCTTAAACACCGGGTCATCGCTATCGTGTACCGCGGCGCCGACGCCGTCGCGAAGATCCGGGCGATCGCCGGACCGACCAACCCGCACAAGGCCCGCGAGGAAAAACCGGGATGTATTCGCTCTTTGGGGACGGTCGTACCGGTCAAGGATGCCGAGGGCACTGTCGTTGATCAGAGAATAGACAATCTGATTCACGCATCAGCCACCAACGAAGAGGCCGAGCGAGAGGTCAAATTGTGGTTCAAACCGGAAGACATTCCTCCGGCCATGCGCACCTACGAGACCGCGCGATGCGACGAGTATTACTTTTACAAGACCGGCGGCATTCACGATGCCTACCAGGACGGAAGCATCTGTCTTCTTGCCCCCGGTGACCTCGCCTGGAGTTCGGACCTCGAAATACTCAAAAAGCTTCGAAAAGGAGAGCCGAGCGATATCTCCCTCGAAACCGTCGCCGCAAAATACCTGATCAATGAGGACGTGGAATAAGAATCGCAGACAATGCCGCCCCGAGTACCTTTGGGGGCGGCAATCGCACTTTCTTCGCCCATGCCGTCCATGTCTTCCGGTTAAGGGGTCCCGAATAATCGGGATCCCCTTCGGCCATCCATTGCCTAATGGTGCCTACTTTTCTTCGCCGCGCAAGACCGGGCAAGCTTATAAAAAAGTACGGTCCCGATGTCTTGATCGGGATTGGA
This sequence comes from Chitinivibrionales bacterium, assembly GCA_014729595.1. Classification (GTDB taxonomy): domain Bacteria; phylum Fibrobacterota; class Chitinivibrionia; order Chitinivibrionales; family WJMI01; genus WJJU01. The sequence continues at coordinate 1,279 of WJJU01000242.1, read as the reverse complement.
ATATCTTACCCGGCGGAACGGAAGAGACAACGGTAGGTCGGGGTTTGGGCCTGAAGGACCCACTATTAACCCCTTTTAACAAAAGCGACTTCTGAGGTAACGAAGTAGAACTGTGTTATCCAGCCTCAAAGGCTTTTTGCATCTCACTTCATCGAGCCGGCATTTCATTTTATCGGATCCCGGCTCAAAGATCCCCTTCTTTCTATTATTGCCCTTTAATTGTAGTATCCGCTTCTTCGCATGCCGAGCCGTGGCGCCGGCGAAGGTTTGAGCTTGTCGAGAACAGCCCCACCGGGGGGGCGTCCCGGCAAGGAGGGAAAAGTGTCGATACGATTCCCGCAACGGGAGCCGACAGGCCGGGTTTCCCGACCGCCTCGATCAAGGAGAACGCACTGGTTCTCGCTCGAAGAATATCTTCGATGGGGCGGAAACCGGACCGGTTCAGGACCCCGTCGCCGGAATCGCTTCACATCAATAATATCGCCTTTAAATGTTGGGTTGGTGTGGGGGATTGGTTAGAAGTTTGTGAAAAGGGAAAGCTTGATGGAGGAAAAAAAGGCTTGTTGGATCAATTGTAGTTAAAATGCGAATCTTCGTAGTTGGTTCGGATTCAATAACTTGGCGCCATATTGGTTTGCTCCTAATTCCTGATTGTTGCAAAAAAGCCCCATTTGCAGCCGCGTCCACAGCAGCCTTTTTTGTCAACCTCTTACGCTTCTATTAAGAGCCTATCCCAAAACCTGCTTCATCAGCCGAGACGATTCGAGGAGGTGGGGACGCAAGGGGTGTCCTCCGGGCATATCCGCGGTGATGTTGCCAAGGGGCGTAACGCAGCGACCGCTCTCCGCGGCCCGTCGCAGGTGGAAAGGTTTTTTGGAACTGTCTCTAAGCGGGGTTCGGTTGCAGCTTTAAAAAATGGTTTATATACTCCTATCCGGAATACTACACTGTGATAACGGGCAAAGGTGCACCTGTTCCACAATAAATACACCGTCTGGATAGCGTCGCGATGCTGTGAAGAGAATCGCCATGAAACCAATCTTAGCAATTCTTGCCTTTATTATTACCGTCAATGCAGCGAACCACAACGTCGTTCGCCAAGAAATTCGCCGATTGGAAGTGATTCATTATTTAAACGAAACGTTTGTCTGGGGCAAAGTCAATGAAAAAGGGCTAAAGCGCGAAGAATTTAGCAAACTCTATAACGATGCCGAACGTCTGCTTGACGAGGAGAGCATTATTCCAGCCGCTTGGGCGAAAATTACCGAAGCTCTCGATG
>WJJU01000241.1 GCA_014729595.1 Chitinivibrionales bacterium | reverse complement strand
GGTGAATATCGACCAGTTGGCCGCCGGTGTTCGAGATCGCTATGAATCGATCATCGTACCGGCGGGAAGGCACCCGCTTAAAATCTATACGGAGTTCGGGAGGATGGTGACGGGGCCTTACGGGTATCTGGTGTCGCGGGTTCTTCATGAAAAAAACACCTATAAAAGGTTTATTGGTCTCGATGCCTGCATGGCTAACCTCATGAGACCCGCCGTCTATGGTGCTTATCACCACATCTCGGTTGTAGGCAAAGAGAGCGCCCCCAAGGATACCGTGTACGACGTCACGGGCTCCCTTTGCGAGAACAATGACAAATTCGCCGTCGATCGACCCTTGCCGAAGACAAAGCCGGGGGATTTGGTAGTGATACACGATGCCGGCGCACACGGACACGCAATGGGATTCAACTACAACGGCAAACTTCGTTCTTCCGAGCTGCTCTTGCGCGAGAACGGAGAAGTGGTTCAGATTCGACGGGCGGAAACGGTGGAGGACTATCTCGCCACACTTGATTTCCGTGGCTTGGGCGCCTTCGAGGCCTAAATGTGCCCACAATAGGCGGTTTTAATACGCATTTGCCCGAATGCACCTACACTGAGGGCGGAGGAGTTACTTCGCCCTTTCTTGGTTTCCGGGGTGCAGTGACAACACTCGAAAATGGATGGTATCCGCTAGTTACGGATCCCCCATTTCCGTCGCAAGGCACGTGGATGTTTGTCGGGAATGCGTGGTGGGCGGGCTATAACAATCCAAGCGATAAGGATTCGCATCGTTTGGGTTGCTTACCGCAAAGTATGGGGGATGAACCGGCTCTCACCGCTGGAGCGCAACGACTTTGCTTTCGGCACCGTAGAAATCTCCGCTTGTTTGACGATTCCTTTGCCGCCATGATACCCTTAAAAGATGGTGAGTCACGCCCGACGGGAGAGGGGGGGCATGGGCAAAGAACGTCACCCGTTTTATTATTTGGACGGCTTGGTGAGCCTGTTACTAATCGACGACGACAAGCAGATACGCAACATGCTTGGCGACTTGCTGGCGCCTATTCGCATCTATACTATAAAAAAAGCATCCTGCGCCGCTCAGGCTGAAGCCATTCTGGCTTCGCCGCAGAGGACGCATTTGTGTGTTATGGATCTGGGACTCAGCGATATCGACAAAGATGAGTTCTATTTGCTTCGAAGATTTGGGGGAAGAGTTTCGTTCGTGGTTCTAACGGGGAGCAATTCTCCGCAAAAGGGATTCACGGCTCACCAATTGGGCGCCAGGACAATTATTGAAAAGGGCGGCGGCTTCGATCCCTCCACTTTTATAAGAACGGTAAACCACCATGCGCTTTTAAATGTGATTAATCCTCGTTACGGCATGAGTGCCGATACGTTGACTGCCTCCACCGACGTCCTTTTCCGTACGTCTCCGCAATTCGTTTCGGAATGGGCCCTTGAGTTGGGTATAACCGACCGTGAGTTACGCAATGTCTGGACAAAAAATCTTGGCGCTAATACCAAGATAATTTTGGCTATCCACCAGATGTTCTCGGCCGCATTGAATTACTACGAGTGGGTTACCTCTCCGGTCGAGACGTATCGTAATACCGCCGTAGAGGAACTGTCGGGCTACCGTCGTCTCGAAGAGTACTTTCATTGTCACCGCAGCGTTATCACTGATTTCATTGAATACGGCAACGTGGTCAATTTTCTGTAATCCGCTAGTTTTGGTGTTCCATTCCCTTGGGTTTTGTCCTTCTTACGCGTTTTTTGCCGGTATTTCAAGGAGATAAAACGCGAACTTGCGGCTTTTTTTGCGCTCACCCCCCCAAATAGTTGAGCCTTCGAAGATCAATGTACCCGAATCATCGGCTCGGACAGTGCCCGATACACACCGGGTTTTCCCGTCTTTGTGCTAGTGGCGGCAAGAGTCGTCTATATACAAATTAAAGGTGATTCCCGCACATATTTGCCACTTATGGAAGACGTCGTCATACCGGACTTGATCCGCAATCCGGGACGTGTGCTCATTATGCCCATATTGTCGGTTGGATCCCGGCTTTTGCTGGAATGGTGTTCCTGAAAGACTATCCTGACCCGGTACAATGTAAGTGCCGGCGCAGATGTGAAAACGGTCGGCGCGTTCCCAATTTTTGCTTCGCGAATCATTATCCGTCCTTTGTGGCGATCCGTGCAGGTATGACGCTTGCATGGTAAGAGAAGCTGAATGGGGCCGAAAATGAAAAGGCAAAACGGAATGCGGCGTTCCGGTTTTGCATGTCATGGTCGAGTAGAATAGGTATGCAGGGAAACGGCATTCTTAAATGAGACAGGCATAACGGCGAAGGAATGGAGGATACCGAACATGGGTACGAGAAATAGCATATCCGCATTGATAGCGCTTGGTATTATCATGATACCCTTGGGGGTGGTCGCCGAGAGGGCGGATGCCGATGGTGACCATACCAAACCGAAAGTCCTTGTGGCATGGCCGGTAGATGCTTCCGGGCGAGGAAACGACACTGAGTGGTTCAGTGCGCCGGCGGGACACCAGCTTTGGTTTCGTCTTAGTGCAAGTAATGACATTGAAGTGTTGTTAAGCGATAAATCAAAATTGATCAGTGCCTCACGAGCCCGACAGGTGGCGCGTGAGCGGGGCGCTTCTTATGCAATTCTTCAGAGCTTTGAAATTCTCTCGGATCAGAAAACGGTTCACTACTATGCGGAGGCCGTAGGCGTAGAACATGATCTTGATTTTGTGCCTATTGAGAAAACATTTGCCATTGAGGAGATCGGCAAATGGGTTGATAGTTGTGCTCTGCGATTTACCGAATCCATTAAACTTCCGTTGAATGAGGGCCTTCATAGATTCTATCGAATACCGGCGATAAACATTACGCTTAAATCGCTTAGGCGGTTTGGCGCCAATGCGGCTAAGCAAAACTTTTCTTCGGTTGATGAGGCGATCGAGGTCGCTCGTCGGCATAAAGCGATTGTTGACGCGGACCCACGCAACCTTCTTGCACATTATCTGTCGGCCAAAGCATACTTGGCCGGCCGACGGTATGCGGAAGCCGCCGAACTGTTGAAAGATTTTTTGACGATTGTCCCCAATCACGCCGCTTTGTATCTCGATGCCGCGCGAAGTTTTCGTCTCTGTGGACAGTATCAGCAAACGCTCGAAATGGCGGCTTTGGCGGAGAGGGAAGGTGTTCGCGGCACGGCGCTTTTGCGTGAGGGGGCGGAGGCGTTGGTTAAGCTGGGGCGCTCCTGGAAGGCGGCGCGGGTTTACGAAACAGTTTTCGAAAGGGACTCCACGGATGAACACGCACTTTTATTTCTGGCCGGGAAGCGCGCTCGGGATGGAAAGCTCGACGAAGCGCTTGCTTTTGCACAAAGAATGACCGCGGCTCACCCGCGGAATGCTCAAGGGCATTTTGAAAAAGGTAAGGCGTATATGGCACTGGGGGATCGCGAGAAAGCGATTTCTTCTTACGAGGAAAGCCTTCGCCTCGAGCCCAACGCCGATATCCATTATCTTTTGGGGCTCTGTCACGATGACATGGCAAACTATGCCGAGGCAATCGATGCTTACAAACGCTACCTCGACGCATATCCGGAGCATGCGGACGCAATGGAGCGTATAGTGGAAGACTACATAAAAACCGACAATGCTTATGCGGCCGCGGAGTACGCCGCGAAGCTTTATAAACTGAATGGCGACAAGTACGCGACCTATCTTGCGAAGGCGGCTTTTTTGTACGAAGAGGCTGACAGTATCGAGCGGGCGCGGGAATTGTTCGCCGAATGCGTGCGAAAAAAACTCTGCGACCAAAAGGTGAATCTGCATCTTGCTCATATTGAATACAAACGCAAAAATTACAAAGCCGTTATTGAATTGCTTGGTGGACTCGAAGTTGGGGTCATTCGTGAGCAAGGGCTTGTGTCTGCTTTGGCGGAATCGTATTGCGAACTCGAAAAGTACGACAAAGCCGTTCCGTGGCTTCGTGAACTGATCGTCGAGAATCCCGACAAAGCGGAACCGATGCGACGTCTGGCGGTCGCCTTTGAAAAGACGGGCAAGGTGGACCGGGCAATCCATACCTATCGGCAGCTCATGAACGATGTCGGTGATACGGCGCGCTCCGATTACGGCTTTCGCATAGGCGAGCTATACGAGCGTATCGATGATCGCGCCGGCGCTGCGGAAACCTATCGTGACAACGTGACGAATTTCCCGGATGACATTCGCAACTACATACGATTGTCGCAATTGTGTATCGAAGACAACGCATGGGCCGAAGCGCGCGAGTTGTTGATCGAAATAATCAATTTTTCGGAAAGTGAGCCACGGTATCGTAAAATGTTGGCGGAAGTGTGCGCTCGGCAGAACGATCGTGTCGCCGCCGCAAGGTCGTATCGGGAGTACCTTGAATTGAAACCGGGCGATGTGGAAGCATGGAAGGGGCTTGGGGATGTCCATTTTGAGCGACAACTCTACGCAAAGGCCGCCGAATCATACCGTCGGGCGGCGGAGTCGGTAGGGGATGATTTTCATACCCTCTACCGATTGGGCCTCTGCTTGTTGCACACGGGAGACGCTACGGCGGCCGTCGCCAACCTTCGACGTGCTCTGAAAAGCGACGAAAAGAACCCCGAGGTGCTGGAGGCGCTGGCCAAAGCCGCGCGCTCGGCGAACGATGTCGAAACTCTACGATTTGCTCTTGTTGAGCAACTGGACCTCAAACCCGGGAACGCAGACATTCGTTTGCAACTGGGTGAACTCCTGATT
>WJJU01000240.1 GCA_014729595.1 Chitinivibrionales bacterium | reverse complement strand
GGCCTAATCCAACTCTGGTCGATCTATTGGCAACTAATATCACCTTGGATAATGGACAAACACTGAATAAAGAGCGAATTCTTGTCCATTGGACAGAGTTCCTTATTGTCAAATGACCACAAGGAAAAAACATCATGCGTTTTCGGAGATTCTTGCTGCCAGCGGTTTTGCTCCTAATGTTTTGTAGCGCAGGATCCGAAGAAAGTCCATCATTCGGCAACTCGCTACTTGACATCTTGGTAAGCAAACGGTTTTATGAGGAAGCATCTGGAGAGGAAGTCCAGAGCCTTCTTTCTCAAATTTCAGCGGTCAATCCCCAAAAGAGAACGGAAGCGTACTTTTGGTTTTGCAACAATCGAAGAACATTCAGAAGGCTAATACTTAATGAACTCGCAAGACACTGCTCAGCAGAACTTGTACCATGGCTGCAAGCTAACAAAGACTCACTGTCCGAGCATGAGCTAATCGGCCTTGCGCAATCGCAGTCCCTAGAGGAAACCAAGTGCGTTGACACGGCGCTCTATGCATTCTTTGTCGACCAGCTTGCGGCGAAGAAGCTTGCCTATGGGCCAGAAGCACAAATAATATCAGCGTTAATGTTCAATTCCGATTTTCATAGCGCCCAAAGGCTTCATGCTCTTTTTCGCCAAGATACAAGCCGATGGTCCCCAAGAAGGATTGTTTTGGTTACTGCGCGTTTTGATTTTCCGGAGGGTAATGCATTGCTTAAGGACCGAGTCAGCAAATCTGCAACCCCCACTCTCATATCTGATTGCAAAGAGTACAACCGCCACGACTTTCTCCCCGAGCTCAAAGACCTGCACAAGCGCCTGAGCGCCAATCCCGATCCCGCCCTGATCGACGAGGGGGATGATCCCGCCAAAGTGCTCAAGGCGCTGGAGACGGTTATTCCCTACCTGGAGCAGAAGAAAAAAGAGGGCGTGGCGCCGGGATTGCCGAAGGACTGGCCGGAAGGGGCGTTTTAGGCGTTGACCTCACCCCCCTGATTCCCCTCTCCGCGTCGGAGAGGGGAATCAGCCCGCAGCGCCGGCGCTTGCGCGGCGTGAGGGCTGAGGTCCTGAAGCAGCAATCCCGCGAACTTTCACGCCATGCTTTCCAGGCCACCGAGCCCAGGCCTCCGCACTGCCCCCATGCCGCACAAGAAAGCCGTCTCCGGCCCCGGAATATGAAGTTCCATTTTCCCTTGCGTTTCATAGAGACACAAAGCTACTTTCTTTTCATGAGTTGACAATGGTAGAGGTGTCCTGACGGGTAAGCCGCGGGGATCTGTACCATATCGGCACATATACGGACAGATGATAATAGCTGCCCGGGATTCATCGCACACGATGCTTATCTCTCTTTCGCTTCACTGAATCCCTCCTGATTTCGCCTACATGACCGTATTGCAGAGCATGGTTGGCCCGCCGTCCTGACGCGCGCCGGCATGTAGGACGTTTTCACTCGGGGCTGATGTCCCGTGATGTTCACCGTGGCGGATCGCGCGTGGTTGGATGGCTGGGCACGGAGAAAATAGCCGTTTTAGGGCCACAGGGGAAGATGCGGGTGGATCGAATTGTTAACAGTTAATTGATAATTGATAATTGATAATTGGTATCGGAAAGATAAGGCGGTAGTGCTCCCAATGGGGACGTTTTAAGAGAGAGGCGGCCTTAGGGTGAGGTCGCAAATCCTATCCATCAAACAAGGAGGCGTGCATGCCGGATGAAAGAGATTTTGAAGCGATGCGTGAGCGGATCGAAGCGCTCGACCCTGCGCAGGTGCGTGAGCCGGACCGGCCGGTGGAGACGAAGGCACAGCAGGCGGAGGCGACAGCATTGTGGGCGAAGGATGACAAAGCGAAGTTTGACGCCGTTAATTTTCACTGGCAGCTGGTGACGGACATACCGGTTATGGCGGGTGCGCTTCGCTGGTCGGAAGTTGTCTGGGCAAACCGGCGCAAGCTGCAGGAGGATGCGCAGAAGGCGCTTCATGCGCTGGTTCCGGTCGCCGAGGATCTCAGGGATGACGTGCTGGAAGCGCTGGATTATGTCGGGGATGAGGATGAGGGTCTGCAGGCGCGGATTGTGGAAATACGCGATGGTGACAGCCACGCGGACCTGGTTCTGGACTGTCAGGCGGTTGTGGATCTTGCCCGGCAGCATCGTGCCCTGCTCGAGAGCATGAATTTCGACATGGATAAGCTCGGTGAACTGGCCCAGATGGGCGATCGTCTTGCAGGCGCCCTGGGTGGTTCCGATGTCGGAAAGCTGAAAAAATCCGAGGAGAAGGCTGTTCGAGACCGCGCATATACGCTTCTGGACAATGCCCTTCGCAAGGTGCGCAAGTGTGGCAGGTACGTATGCCGCGATGACGAGGAACGTCTGAAGGGGTATATCGACAGCTACTCACGTGCCGCCTATCGACGCAGGAGAAGTAGAGAGCAGCAGGAGCAGCAGCAGGCCCAGCCTGCACTCTGAAGCGCCAAGAGAACCGCCCCGCGAGCCCGATAGTGGCCGCGGGGCGCTACTATTGCCCAGTAGTCCCCGCAAGAGCCTCTAGTGCCAATCCCGCCATTTCAGGGAAGGGTCCCCCCGTCTCAAGGAAGGGTCCCCCCGTCTCAAGGAAAGGTCCCCCCTGTCTCAAGGAAGGGTC
>WJJU01000239.1 GCA_014729595.1 Chitinivibrionales bacterium | reverse complement strand
CCTCTATGGGGAACTACATTTTCAACAAAAAGTTCCTTCTGCGGGAGCTATATCTTGATTCCGCGATGAACGAGTCGTCGCATGATTTCGGCAAAGATGTGATTCCGAAAATCTATCGTGATTATCCCATCTATGTCTACGATTTTTCCAATAATCGCATCCCCGGTGAATCCCCGGATCAATGCATGTACTGGGAAGATGTAGGGACGATTGATGCCTACTACCGTGCGAACATGACGCTGCGAGATGTTGTTCCGGAGATAAATCTCTACAATGATAACTGGCCGATTCGTACGGCACCGGGACAGTCTCCTCCGGCAAAATTCGTTTTTTCGGGAGATGAGACCGGGGAGCGCAGAGGAGAAGCACTGGATTCGATCGTTTCGGGTGGATGTATTCTCAGTGGAGGACGAGTAATCCGATCGGTGCTCTCGCGTGACGTTCGACTTCACAGCTTTGCCGAGGTGGAGGATTCAATTGTCTTTTCCGGGGTGGATATCGGTGAAGGCGCCCGGGTGCGTCGTGCTATCATCGATCGTGGCGTGGTTGTACCGCCGGGTGCCAAAATCGGTTTCGATGAAGAGGCGGATCGAGAAAAATATACGGTAAGCGACAGCGGTATCGTAATCTTATGCCGTCCCGAGCTGATGCCGGTGACCTAGCCGAAAAACCCATATTTGACAACGAATCGTCGTCGAGATATAGTTTTAAGGTTGTACCTGAACGTATAGAGCCGACGTGCAAAATAAAAGCTAATGCACGAGGTTCGATTTTTATAGGGGTTATTTGAAGCGTTTAAATAGGCCGGCGGCGGCGTGGGGGATGTAGCTGCTATGCCATCCAAGGCGGAAACACTCTACTTCAGAGATATCAACCGCTATCAAGTCTTAACGGACAAAGAAGAGCGGGCGTTGGTAAAAGATGTGCAAGACGGCAAGCCGGGGTCTATCGACAGACTGGTCTCCTGCAACCTGCGGTTCGTCGTCAGTGTCGCCCGCCGCTATCGTGGGCGGGGACTGAGTTTCTTGGAGCTGATCAACGAAGGAAACATGGGGCTGCTCAAGGCCGCCAAACGGTTTAATATGGAGGTTAACGTAAAGTTTATCTCCTACGCCGTCTGGTGGATTCGCCAATCTATTCAGAAGGCCCTATTTGAGCAGTCTGGAACCGTACGTATCCCCCCCAATAAAGTTGCATTGGTTAATAAATTTAAGCACGCTCTCGAAAAAAATTGCGGCGACTATCATAAAACTATCGAAATGGAGGAGTTCCGCGATCGGGAACGCGAAATCCTCGAGGTATTCGACAAAATGCGGGGTGTATCCATGGACGCCCCCATCGGGGCGGACAAGGGCGAAGACGAGTCCTCCAAGACCCTTCAGGATGTGCTGGGTGAACAGCCTAACCAGGAGGGCGAAAGCGAACGCAGTGAATTGGCAAGGATACTCGATGCGGCCATGCAAAACATTACAAGTCGCGAAGAACGCATACTGCGTATGTACTATGGCCTCAACTTTTCGCGGCAGTTCACACTCGAAGAGATAGGCAATGAGCTAAGCCTTACTCGCGAGCGGGTTCGTCTGATTCGAGATCGGTCGCTTCGTAAGCTTTTCAAAAATCCCGCCTCACGCTCGAAACTGGCACCCTTTATGAGTGACAATTCGGATTAGCCGGTCCAATGCAATTTTTGTTGAAGCACAAGGGCGTGGCTTCGCTGCTCTTAGCCATAGCGGCTTATCTTTATTTTAATCCAGCCGACCGATTTGGATTTGTTACCGACAATATCATTGTTTACGACCGAATCCCCATCGCTTTCCTTGATCTCTATGTAAACCCGGATGGTCGGCGTTATTTTTTCGGAGACCTGAGAAAAAATAGCGATTTCAACGCACTGTGCGACTCCCTTTCACACTTACGGCCATACATTGACGGTAAGCCGGTGACGCTTCTGGTGGGGGAGAGTTTTGGCTCTCAGGCAATACTCTCACTTTCGGGCGAAAGACGGTGCACGGGTCTTCCTCATTCAGTTCGCATGAAGCAGTTACCTGTAAAGGCGGCCGTTCGGCTCTACAATGAATTTCGCTCTAAAGGTAAGCCGGTAGCGATTGTCCTTGTAACAAAGGACTGAGGTAGGAGAGATGCGCAATTAGCGCGGAGGTATGGCCGCGCTTTATCGTATTTCTTCGATTAGCTTCGTGACTCTTGGGTTTGCCCCGCCCTTTTTTTGGTATCGCTTGAGATATTTGAGGCTGTTTTTGTTGTCGATTAGCTTGTAGTAGATCATTCCTATGTACATGTTGGCGTCATTGTATTCATTGCCGCCCCACCGCACCGCTTCTTCATAGGCCTTAATTGCGTGCTCAGGCTTATCCATGGCACGAAGTACGTGACCCATGGCCATGTGAAGGGTTGGGCTTTTGGGATCATAAGAGAGCCCCTTGTTGAGTGCGGCGACAGCCTTGTCGAATTCCCTTGATCGCCCGTGAGTTCTTCCGATATGGAAATACAACTCCGCATTGGTGGGGTCCCGCTTTTCCGCCTCGTGATACGAACTCAAGGCTGCTTCATATTGCTTCATTTCTTCGTAAGCGTTTCCCATAAGAATGAAATAATCGGGATTTTCGGGATCATAGGCCATCGCTCTTCCCACCATCATGATGGCTTGGTCAGCATTGCCTTTGACCAAGTACATCCGTGCCATACCCGCGTAAGGCTCAGGCGTTTCGGGGATAAGCTTGGCCGCCGCTTTGAATGATTTGAGCGCCTCGTTGTATAGTTCACCATTTTCTTTGAATTCCGCGGCCACGAGGTGTGTCCATCCCGTTTTCCGTGCGACGGGATGTCGCTCGCGCGCCTTTTGCGCTTTGTCGATTTCATCCTTTTCGATATAGTGGTGCGCCAATCGATAGAGTGCCTCGGTGTTGGTGGGATTTGCGGCCATGATCTTCTCAAATACTTCGGCCGCTTTGTCCGTTTCTCCGAGCTGCGCGTATGCATCACCAAGGTACATTGCCAAGGTATCATCGAACCGACTCCGCTGGAAAAGGGTCGAAAGCGCATTGACAACACCCTGGTAATCACCGGTTATGGATGCGAGGGAGCCAAAACGGGACAGGCATTCCATACATGAGCTGTCTTCCGCGACGGCGGTCCCGAGATGCGCATGGGCCTTGTCGAGATCGCCAAGTTTGACGTTCATCTCCGCGGCCCGCAGAAGATACTCGACGTTCGAAGGGTCGAGTTGCATCGCGCCCCGTAGGGCTTTCAATGCCTCGGCAAAATTACCTAGGGATGCCCAGGTGTCCGCCAGACGCACATGGTAGTGCGCAACCCCGGGATTCTGTGAAACGGCTTTTTCCAGGAGCTTTTGCGCGCTCTTCACTTTGCCGTCCTTGAACAATAATTCGGCATATCGGAACCGAGCCTTGTCATGGCCGGGTTGGATCTTGATTACCGTACGATAGGCCTCAATGGCTTTCTTGTAGTTGCCTTGTTCTTTGTAGAGTCGGCCAAGTTCGAAGTGAATGGCGGCATCATTGCTTTTTACGGTTAACGCCCTCTCCAGGTGTTCAATTTGTTTGTCGGGTCTGTCGAGTGTCTGATATGCTCCCGCCAGTGCAAGGTGGAGTCCAATGTCTTTGGGATTAAGAGTGACGGCGTGCGCCAATATTCGAGCTCCCTCATTGGTGCGATCGTTTAGGAGCAAAAGCATGCCAAGCTCTTTGTGCAGTCCGAAATCCCGCTTAGCGAGCGTTGCACCTTCTTTGAGAATCGCGATAAGATTGGTTGTGTCTTTCTTTTGACGATAGCAGGAAGCCAATTCGCCGAGGATCTCTTTCGAGGGCATTTTGTCGCGTTCGCGAAGCGCTTCGTAAGCCTCAATGGCCGGCTCAAGCAGCCCGGCTTTCCGTGACGCCCTCGCCAGCTTCAGCAAGCACTCCCTATTGTTGGGCATACGTTTTGAGGCGGAACGAAGTGGGCTGACCGCTTTGCGATACTCTTTGCGTTTGTAGTAAATAGATCCGAGGGCCAATTGCGCCGATGAGTCCGATGGTGACTGGGTCACGTACTTCTCGTAATGAAGTATCGCACCGGCTTCATCGTTTCTTTCGTGGAGAATTTCGGCTAAATATCGATCGAAAACCGGCGGGGCTCCCGCAAGTTTTACTCCCTTTTCGAGGAGTTCTTTGAGTTTTTGCTTTTCTCCGGCTTTCCGGTAAATAGCGGCAAGACGCGTGTAGGCGCGAATGTCTTTAGGATAATCGCCGATACTCTTACGATAGCGTTTTTTCGCTTCGGCGGTCAAGCCGGCTTTCTCGAGTAGTTCTCCGATATGATGCGACAGGTCCGGATCCTTTCTTTTCGAGAGTGCCAACGCCGCGGAAAAATGCATTGCCGCCGCTGAATCGTTTCCTTCCGCCTCGTAGAGTTTCGCCAAATCGGCATGAACCGCCGGTTTGTTGACTCCAAGCGTTACGGCTTTGTGCAAGTGGGCAATGCACCGCTTGGCGTTTTTCTGAATATCGTAGATCCGGGCGAGCGCCAAATGCAGTTCCGTGTCGTCGGGCTTGAGTCGCACCGCGCTTTCGAGGAGCGCTGCGGCCCGGGCATGTGCGTTTTGTTCGGTCAGAAGCATTCCCAGCTCTTTTTGCGCCGTGAAATCGTTCGGCTTATGCTCCAGGTGCATGCTCAAGACGTTGATCAGAGCGGTATCGTTCTCGGTTTTTCGGTAGCATTCCGCTAAGTGGTCGAGGACTTCCGGTGCGGGATTGCCAAGCTTTACAAGGCTTTCGAAAGCGTCTACCGCACCGTTGATGTCGCCGGTTTGCTTACAGGCGTGCCCCAACATGAACAGCGCTTTTTTGTGCCGCGGCATAAATCGGACCGCCTTCTTGAGCGGATCGACGGCTTTTTTATATTGTCTTTGATCGTAGTGGAGGCTTCCCAGCGCTAGAAGGGCCGACGAATCATTAGGAACATCGACAAGGTAGTGCTCATAATGAATAATCGCCGGCTCGTTCTTGTCTTGAGCTGCTAGTTGCCGGGCCAGCTCCCGACGAAGCGTGGGAGGGACCTCGGGGTGATCTATCGATTTTTGGAGTACCCTCACCAATGCGGCGGTATCTTTTGCCTTGCGGTAGCGTTCCGCCAATTTTAAATAATTGCGAAGATCCCGAGGGAATCGGCGTAGGTTCTCTTCGTAGCGGGCAACAGCCTGCGCCGTCATACCCTGCTTTTCCAAAAGCGATCCCAGGCGATACCCGGTTTCAGGGTCGGCGTTGTCGCCCCGAAGGGCAAGTAATTTGTCGTAGTATCGAATGGCGCAAGGAAAATTCGCGCTACTATCGCACGCCTCCGCGGTCATGGCGATTAAAGAAGTGTCGGTTGTTCGAGCGGGAGCCAGTTTTGCCAGAAGGGGAGCCGCTTTTGTGAATTTTTCGGCGGCAAAATATGACTTTCCAAGCATCGAAATCACCGTGTCCCCGCCGGGTTCGGGCATTTCCTTAGACGTCAAAAGCTTTATGACCTCTTCATAGTTCTTGCGGGAGAAGAGAATACCGCCGTATTCGACGTTTACGCTTGGGTCGGAATAACCGCTGTCAATAAAGGCCGCGTATACCTTCTCGGCTTTTTCGGGCCGTCCTATAGAAAGATAAAGGTGACCCGCTTCGGCCAGTTTGCCTTTATGTTTCGTATTATTGAGCCGGTAAAGATGCATGTAGCTTTCGGCCAGTTCTTTGCGGCGGTCGGTTTTTTTTTGCAATGAGGCTAATTTCTCCCATACGCTTGCGTTGTCGGGGGATAGATCGAGAGATTTGCGGTACTGTTCCATTGCAGTCTCGACTGCTTTGTTACGTGCGAATTCATTCCCGAGTTCCTCGTAGAGTGGGGCTTTGGCCGAACCCAACTTCTCCGCTTCGGCAAGGCTCGTTCGGGCCTCCGCAACATTCCCAAGGCGCAGTTGACAGAGGGCTATTTTCCGATAGGCACTATGATTGGCGGGATCAAGATCCAATACGCGTTTGAATTCCTTTGCCGCTTCGGCCGGTGTTTTCTTTTGGTAGGTTAGATGAGCTATTTCTTTTTGAATATCTTCCGGTACTCGTCCACCGGAGATTTTTCGCTCTTTCTCCAAATACTTAAGGGCACTCGCGGAATCGCCGAGCATCAGGGCGGCTTTTCCGGCCGCGAGATTTATGCCGGGTATTCGCGGGTCGGCCAGGGCAACTTTGCTGAGGAGGGGAAGTGCACGCTCCGGAAGTTTTCGGGACAGGTAGAGCTTACCGAGATGAGCCTCTACATTCAGCTTGATATCCGTTGCCAGGGGGAGTGCGCGCTCATACATTTGGGTAGCTTTTTCCAAGTCTTGCTTTTCTTTGTAAATTTCGGCCAATGCGAGCAAAACTTTTGCATCGCTTTGGTTGTGCGTGAGCGAGCGTTCCAATAATTCATGTGCATTGGCGCGATCACCATGCTCATACTCCAGCAACGCTCTTTTGCGGAGGATCGTGGGTTCATCTTTTCCGTCGCCGGGCATTTTTTTCAGCAGTGAAAGTGCGGCGGCGGGATTTCCCGCTTTCTCGTTTACCAACGCAGCTCGCGGGTACACGTCGGCAAGTTCCGGCCTGAGGCGAATCACTTTTTCGTATTGTTCCGCGGCAGCTTCCCATTTTTGGGCTTCGGCATACAGATCCGCCAAGAGAAGCGCGGGCTCGAGAGCTTCGGGCAAAACTCCCCCGGCTTTTTTAAGTGCCGTCTCAGCCTTTTCGACGCTGTTGCGGGCCAATAAAGCTTTCCCCTTCTCCAGCAATGCTTCGCCGTTGTCGGGATCGGTACTCAGCGCCTTTTCGGCGTGCCGAATCGCTTCTTCGTGCCGCTTTTTATCGTTACCGGCTTTGGCGAAAAAAACATGAGCGTCGAGGTCGTCGGGATCCGAGCGGAGAACGAGCTTGTACGCCTTGGCGGCCATATCATAATTGCCCGTTTGCCGGTAAGCGCGTGCACCGTCCTTATAAAACGCCGGGGTGGAAATGCCGCGACGTATGCCTTTTTCGAAGAATGAAGCCACTTGGCCGTAGTTCCCGGCTTCAAGATATTGATGACAAATCGCCGGATAGAGAGGAACGTATGAAGGTATAACCGTCAAAAGCGTTTTTGCTCGATCCGCCGCCTTGGCGTGTTTGCCGGCTTTCGCGTATGCTTCATACGACGAGAAATGGGCCAGAAGCATCCGATTGTCGCGCGCGGCCAATTCCTCCATCTCCCGCCCGGCTTCCGCACCGGCTTCCGATCCCGCTTCATCAGTCGAAATGATTTGTTTGCCGAGGCGGCGAATGCTCTCGGAGTTGCCGCTCATGATAGACATCGAAAGAAAGCGACTTTCCTCGGCATCAAGCTTCAAGCTCAGCGCCGAAACGGTCTTCATAATGCTACTGTCAAGCACGGAACCAAATGCCGTCAGCGGAAACGTTTGATCGAGTTCGGCAACGGCGTCGTTACCCGTGATCTGAACCACTTCAACAAAGTAATCAATCGATTCGGAATTGGTGGCTTCATAATTCTGTGTGATGACATGAGTGGCACCAATTTTCTCTCCGAACGTTCGATATACCGACGTGGGCACGGAGCGAGAATAATCGCCATAGCCGGGTACATGCTTCCGTAAGCTGTCGCGCGGTACGATTGTGCAGTTGTGCAGCGGCTGAAAGCGGAACCTGAAGAATACTTCAGCAAGCGCACCGAACCACTGGTTCGAAGGATCTCCCTCGGGGCGTGCGATGATCAACGTGATCCCGCCGTTTGGACCGGCGGGCTTGGCTTCTTGTGCACGCAGAGGGAAGGGGAATGCTAGAGAAAACGTCGCCGTAATGACCGAAAACATCAATAGGGAACGTCGTATCATGATTGTCGCTACTCCTTTGGGAGTCGTCCTGCCGGTTCGCCGACGCAAATAATCGGTGGAACAATTGTATTTGGAATAGTCCCTAACACCGAAATTGTATCTAATATCGTAATATATGATTCGGAGCGCCCTTTTGTTTTGCGTTCGGCCAATGAGCTTACGTGAATGCTCCGGCCATACCCCCGTCGGTGTTCACTTTTTGACCTTCGCGGCATTTCCACGGCGTATTTTTCTTGGTACGAAAGTACGGCATCCAGCCGTCGATCGTTTTTGTGGTGCAACGTTAGGATCGCCCGGTCGCGGGGGGGGTGAAAGGATGTCTTGTTTTTCTTTTCGTTTGCGAACACTCGTGGCCGCACGTATGGTCGCTACGTTTATCGGCTGTGCATCTTCGCCCCAAATGGCTTTGTTTGTCGATGACACCGAGAGGCTACAAGCGGATACGGCGCTAACTATCCTCTGCATTCCACTTAAAGAGATCGATATCCGTCACAGTGGTAATGCACGGACGTCTATCAAGGTTGAACCGGACGATTCGTCTCTTCTCGAAGCGGCTCGGAGTTTGATTCGGTTTGAAGTTTCGCAACGGTATAAGCCTGTGCGGGATTCGGACGTGCCGGCGCACTATTTGGATTCAGTAGACATCTTTGAGTCCGATATCCGTTATTCTACTTTGCTCGAAAACCATGGTGACAGCATTGCCGCAGCCGGCACTGTCGCAAAATTGTGCAAACTGTCGGGAGCGAACTTGGTTCTTTGGCCGTATTCATGCAGCATCAAGAGTGTCGCGTATAGACCGCGTCCTTGGCGCGGAGGAGGTCCCAGTTACGACCGACCGGTTGAGCACTCTGCACGAAGCAATGTTCATGTGCAGATTTGGGACCGGGAAGGACGGTTGCTCTATGAACGGATTGCCGCCGCGGAGAAATCCTCCCCGATAATGTATTCTCTTTTTGGCCGAAAAAGACTCGAGGAAGATCCGGTGCGGTATGCAAAACGCCTATATGCTTCCCCCCTGATCAGATCTTTGTACCGGGCGGTTCGGCGCAGCCTGGATTAGGGCATACAGCCCTACTCGGCACGGTTCTGCCCTCGGCAATCTCAAAGAATGACATTGTTGGGGGGAAGAATGTCCCCGCGGCCGATTGTAGTGAGCCTTTGCTATTCGAGCGGGGCTAAAAGTGCGCGAAGTTTGCTCGAACTCTCGTATAACCCCCCGTGGCGATTGCGTTGCAACCACAGACGCGCGTGCTCACCGATGATCCTAAGAAGTTCCCGGCGCAACGGCCGACGGTCCATCTCGGTGTCCAGATGAGCCCGGTAGCGATTGAGACCGTGTTTGGTCATGGCAATTGCATTGCACAGTTCCGCCTTTACCAGCTCGGCATCGCAGCAGCGCGCTTGAGCACGCCCCAAAACCTCTTCCTGCCGCGACAACTCATCGGTGCAGGCTTGCGCCGACTGCGGAGTCATGCGAGTGAGTGACGGAGGAAGCGCTTTCATGTCCCAGAAGAGCATGTCGTTGAAAATGGTGCGATTTTTTGGGGGCGCCGGGCTTTGCGCGTAAAGATTTCCCAACTCGTACAGCGCCTTACCCAACTGAGTCGTGGAATCCCGGAAAATGTGCAGGTTGAGGGATTGCACGATATCGAGGCCGACGTTGGCTCTGTGCGCCCATGAATTAGCCGCCCCCGCGGCGATACCGACATAGCTGATTGGTTTGTATTGGTGATGTCCGTTATCTCCCCAGTCGGTAATGAGACAGCCGACGGCGCCATGCTTGAGCCCGTTGCGGGCGGCGGAAGCGATGTTGCGGAGGCTGTTGTCCGTGCGGCCTAAAAGGGAATTCCAGCTCGAGGTTCCGGGGCACACGAAAAATGGAATTCCCGATTCGGCAAAACGGCGACAGGTTTGAGCAAAGTCGTAGTCGGCTTCATAGCCCCAATTCAACGCAATGATATCTTTGGGTAGTTCGCCGATAAGCTTCGGCTCTTTGAGAATTATGTCTCCCCAGAACATCATGCGCCGTCCACGCTTCGATACGAGGCGCTCGATCCTTTTCAGAAAACCGAGATAAACACTTTGCGCGCCTTTCGTTTTGCATACACGGGAGCTTCTGCCCGTGCCCAATTCCCACGTTTCATCGCAGCCGACATTAAAAAGGCCGCTCGAAAAATTGGGAAGCAGCTCCGCATAAAGGGTGTCAAGGAACGCCAGTGAGGCGCGATCCGGCTTTAATGTCGACGGCCCCCGCCATTCGTTGTTTAAGGGGTGACGGAACCCCTCGGGGGCTTCGGCGAGATGCTTGTACTCCGGATGGACAAGCCATCGTTCGAAATGTCCGAACGAATTTTGGTTGGGCGTCAACTCGATATATCGATCTTGACAGTAAGCGTCGAGAGCCATGATCTCTTGCGCCGTCATTGGGGCGGCGTCGCTCCACACGGTTTCGTGCGCCGAGAAGGCGAATGTGTGTTCGGTATATAGCTGCAAGTGGTTTATTTTGAGATAGGCCAGCAGATCGACATAGTCGTAGAGCGTTTTCATGGTGGGCGTCTTGCATCTACTGATGTCGAGCATGAAACCGCGGTGAGCGAAATCGGGGTAGTCCTCTATGACAATCTCGGGAAGCGCGGCGCCCGTCTGCAAAAGAATCTGCTTGAGTGTTTGGAGCCCGTAAAACAGTCCTGCTTCATCACGTCCCGCCAATTCAACCCAATCCTTTCGGCAATGCAATCGGTAACCTTCGCCGGGAAGGTCCTTGGCGTCAAGGCGCGCCTTAACAAGGGGCGCACCTTCTTGGACATGCCCTGCGGCAACTCTAAGGCGTCTTCCGAAAAGGGGGCTCGCCTCTTCGGCAAACGCCGCAAAATGCGATTTGAGTCCGGCGCTAATTTCGGAGGGAATGATAGTCCAACGAGCGGAGGCAAAATCCCTCCTTTCTCGACCAATTTTGCATTT
>WJJU01000238.1 GCA_014729595.1 Chitinivibrionales bacterium | reverse complement strand
GAGTATCACATTCCGTCCCGGTGAGCGCTTTTATCAGGGCGGTTTTTCCGTGATCTATATGCCCGGCGGGGCCGAGGATCAAATGCTTCATATTTAACAACTCTCTTTGCGGCATCCCGCTACAGCCTCCGCCACATACTCCGTATCAGACGCCGAAAGGGTAAAAACGTCAATAACCAGCCTCCCTTCGCGCAAAACCGCCAACACCGGCGGATCACACCGCAAAAGCTTTTTGTGAATCATTTCGGCATAGGCTTCGCGTTCCTTGATCGTAGTCGCGGCGGCAATCGGTGAGACGCCATAGCTTGGAATCGTTAGGTTGGGAAGAGTTCCACCGCCGCACCGAGCACCGCTTTCCACTATTTCGGCTTCAATACCGCGCCGTCGCAATGCATCCATCAGGTCACGCGCGCGTCCTTTGAGCTTTTCGGGCCGCTGTCGAAGCATTCTGAAGGTCGGATTCCCCTCGACAAGTGCGCCGTCGGTCAGGTAATTCCGGCATGCCGCCGAGAGCGCGGCAAAAGTTAGCTTACCGACACGAAGCGCGCGCATGAGCGGTGCTTGTGCCAATCTGTTAACCAAATCAGCGTTACCCGCCACTATTCCCGCCTGAGGACCGCCGAGAAGCTTATCGCAAGAAAACATTACAAGATCCGCTCCGTCGGCCAGCGCTCCCCGCACATCCGGCTCCGATCCAAGCGGAAGCCCCTCCGGCTTGCGCAGCAATCCCGAGCCGAGATCATAGACAAATGGTATACCGTGAGCCCGTGCCAGTTGAGCAAGCTCACGTACCGAAGCCTCTTCCGTGAAACCGGTGATCGTATAGTTGGATTGATGAGCTTTAAACAGCAGCGCCGTGTGGTCGGTGATAGCCTTTTCGTAATCAGTCACCCGAGTGCGATTCGTTGTTCCAACCTCTACCATTCGTGCGCCGCCGGCCGCCATAATCTCGGGGATACGGAATGCCCCACCGATCTCAATCAGTTCACCACGAGAAACGATCACTTCACGATCCGCCGCCAGCGTGTTGAGTGTCAAGATAATGCCCGCGGCGTTATTGTTTACCACCACCGCATCTTCGGCCCCCGTCAAATACCGAAGAAGATCGCGAATATGTGAAATGCGGTGTCCCCGTCGGCCTGTAGACAGATCAAACTCCAAATTAGTGTAACCGACAATGATGTCGAATAAGCTTTGTCCGACAGTCTCACCCAGCGGAGCCCGACCCAGGTTGGTATGAAGTACGACTCCGGTAGCGTTAATGACTTGTCGGAGACTGGGCTCTGCGAGCGAACGGACTCGTATTTCGACCCCTTTGACGATCTCCTCCATGGATGCGGCTTGCGCCTTTCCACCGCGAAGTTTGCGCCGCACTTCCGCGATTTCGCGTCGCACGGCAAAGGTTACGAGAGCAGTCCCCCATTTCGCGGCAAGCTCGGCAACCCGTGGTTCTTTAATCACAGTGTCGACACCAGGTATTTTTCGATACGTATTATCACTGGTCATGATCGAGGATCGGCCGGATAAAAGTGGCGAAGAGAACGGAAATTTGGGCGCCGAATCCATCGAAGAAGAGCTTTCTTCCGCCCCCCCCCAACACTCGGGCACGACTGATATCGAGGCACAACCGTATTGGCGCTCATGCCTCGTCCGCATCACTGCCGGAAAGCGGCGCACATGAAGAAAAATACGTCCTGCACCTCTTGTTCTTACGAAGAACCTAGGCTCATATTGTTTGCCCCATTTGTCGAAACCGGTGAAAACCCCGTGAGGCCTCCTCGCGATGCCGGCACATTTGGTGCTACTTCTATTAGACGCCCGGTCCATATTTTAGTCGAGCTTGAACAAATGGCGGCAAATGCCAAGAAGGATGAAACGGCCGGAATTGGGTCGTAGCTTGGTTGTGATTATCGGAGAAGTTTTGCGCTACACGGCCGCTCTTCCATAGAGCTGCTTGAGCAACACACCTGCCCCATAGGCCAATAGAGCGGCGATTGTGCCGGTAGCCAGGGTTTCTAATGCCGAAATGAGCTTTGGTCTATGAAGGACTACACCCTTGATCATACCTATAGAAAAAAACATTGCCGCCGTCAAAATGCTGCTTGCAATAAAGTGTCCGTCGGGCAAAATTCCGGGGAAAAGAAAAGGTATGAGGGGGAGAGAACCGGCCCCGACAAACGCAACAAATGTAGTAATACCCGCCCGACGCGCGTCACGTTTCATAGGCTGGAGTCCCAATTCATCGGTGAGCATCGTGTTTACCCAGATATCACGATTGCTGGTTGTAGTTTCCACAGCCTTGTCAAGAGCCTCACCTTGAAATCCCTTCTCCTCATAGATCTGTCGCACTTCTTCCCGCTCTCCTTCGGGAATGGTTTCCACCTGGTGCATTTCCTCACTTCGCGCGGCATCAACCTCGTCACCTTCCGCCTTCGTAGCCTGATATTCGCTCGCGGCCATGCTGAAACCGTCGGCGAGCAAATTCGCCATACCCAGGACAACCGTGACCACCGGCGAGAAGCTGCCACCAATCGTGCCGGCAACAATGGCAAAGGTGGTAACCCCGCCGTCGATCGCCCCCAAAACAGCATCCTGAGTATATCCTTGGCCTCGTCTCGCCCGAATGCGTTTTCTGATTGACTCCGGCTCATGTTCCTTGCGAAGTGTATCGGCTACGCGTCGAGATTTGGGTTTTGCGATAGTACTTGCCATCTTGGGCTTCAGTGCAAAAAGCATTCCAAAGAAAAAGCATTTAGATATCGGCATCAAAATCATGTTCCGCGACAAGGCGAGCGCCGCGTGAAGCCGCCAAAGAGGTCGCGGGGACCGATAGGCAAAGATATTCAGCAATTTCACGAAGAGGCGCCGATAATTCACGTCGTGCCAAATAGGCAGTCAAGGCTCTTGCCTTAGCCAAAGGCCCTCTTCGCGACTCACGCCGCATAAGTGAACTATCTACACCTAATGCCGCCGCAACCCGTTTTGCGATATCTTCCACCCCGAGTTCCCGTTTTCTAAGCGCATTTCGATGATCTCTGAACGCCTTTTCCTTTTCCATGGCCGTGCGCACGAACTCCTCATCACCGACAACGCGATTATCAACAGCGGGAAAACCGTCCACGTCATCCATGCGAAGCGTTTCGTCGGCCTCGTACTCCAGCTTCTCTTCCAAAAAAGCGAAATAGGATTGATGAAACTCCGCATGACTGCTTTCGAAATATTTTAAGCCTTCCTCATGAGAAAGCCATGAATGGCGAGACTTGCCGAGGTAATCCGTGTGACTGCACCAGGGATACCATGCAAGCTGTTGCAACGATTCGACTATTCCCGCGCGTATAGGATTCAGGTGAATATAAGCTACAAGCTCTTTGAAATAGCGCCGTGATTGTACCGCGACGGACTTGTAGCGATTCATGAAAAGATAGCCCCGCCTTCCATGGCTCATGTTAAAACGCTTGGCATACGCTCCGTTAAGCCGGCGCATCATGAGCCCGAGATTCGGTGCCGAAATACGAACCAATAAGTGGTAATGATTGGGCAAAAGAGCCCAAGCGTAACAACGATTATCAAAAAAGGCAAGGTATCTTTCAAGCAAATGGATTAGCCACCGGCGATTTTCATCGCACCGAAAAATCTCCATGCCGTCGAGCCCCCTCGCCATGACATGATGAACTTCACCGGGGATTTCTATCCGAGCTTTGCGAGGCATGCCTTATCCCCTCTAGGCTTGGAGCTTTTGGCTCGCGGGCAATGGGGCGATAATGGAGAATCGAAAAAAAACGACCACGAATGCGGAGAACCGGGAATCTTTGGAGTGATATGCGACATTACGGTTTCCTTCAAAGAACTTTCCAACGTATTTACAGGCACTTCGGCAACGGTCCAAGCGCCCCTTTAATTTCCGTTTAGACACCTGAGCGGCTACGTAGGATTCCGCATGGAGTAATGTGAACGAGACCTACAATTGGGGCAAGCAGGATCGATATAAAAATATTAAACCCCGTCCCCAATTAATATGCGAAGCAGAGAGAGCAGGAATCGAACCTGCCACGAACGGTGTTATCCGCCCGCTACTGGTTTTGAAGACCAGTTGGGACACCAGTCCCGTCCTCTCTATTTCTAAGAAAATAGTATCCCGGGGGCTAATCCGTTTTAAGCGGGCGGAGCGCCGAAAAATGGAGACCGCCGGGGCTCGTGTTATAAATTTTAGTAGTATGCCTGGTCATGTGGGGCATAATAGCGAATAGTCCATGCCTTTTGCTTCCCCGATCCGAACACATGCGGGTAAGGGCGGGAGTTGATCTACGATTGGCCGGGGGGGCCGGCCGAGGAGTAAAAATACTATGAAACTGGTAGGCGCTCATGTAAGCATAGCGGGCGGCATATTTAATGCACCACTTAACGCCAAAGCCATAGGTGCAACCGCTTTTGCATTATTCACCAAGAATCAGCGCCGGTGGCGAGCCAAGCCGTATGACCCCGAGACGATCGAACGATTCTCAATCAACCTGAAAGAAGCCGGATATCAGCCCGAGCATGTGCTACCTCATGACGGTTATTTGATTAATCTCGGGAACCCGGATCCCGACAAGCGTGCCCAATCGTGGCATGCTTTCATCGATGAACTTCAGCGCTGCTCCCAACTCGGCCTTACTTCCCTCAATATCCACCCGGGTAGCCATTTGAGTAAAATCACCGAGGAACAATGCCTGGCCGCAATCGCCGAGTCCATCAATAGCGCACTTCAAGAAACAAGCAACGTTGCCGTTGTGCTGGAGACGACGGCCGGCCAGGGAAGTAATGTGGGCTACCGCTTTGAACATCTTGCCGACATAATCGAAATGGTTGAAGACAAATCCCGTATCGGTGTGTGTCTCGATACTTGCCACATTTTTGCCGCCGGCTACGATATTCGGACCCGCACCGCTTACGAGAAGACTATGAGTGAGTTTGACAGAGTAATCGGTTTTTCTTATCTTCGCGGCGTTCATCTGAATGATGCCAAAGTGGCTTTGGGGGCTCGTGTCGATCGACACCAAAGCCTTGGAAAGGGTACACTTGGGCTCGATCCGTTCGGTTTTATCATGAACGATCCTCGTTTTGAGGAAATTCCCATGGTGCTCGAAACGATAGACGAGGTTCTATGGCCCCAAGAGATTTGTCGCCTATACAGCTTGGCCACTCCCAAAGCACCAGCGGCGCAAAGAAGCCCGCAAAAGCACAAAATAGCCGTCCTAAACCCAAGGGACGAGAAATGACAAGCAATGCGTGATGTATTTATGCGCCTGACCGGCGAAGGAAACAATTCGGTGCCTACCGCAAAAACAGCTCGGCGCTTAACGATAACCATCGAACGTATTGTCCACGGGGGGTTCGGTCTTGCACGTACGGAGCAAGGCGTCGTATTAGTTACGGATACGCTTCCCGGCGAAAAGGTGGAAGTAGGTGTTGTCGGCCGGCGCTCCGGAACCCCCGTTTGTACACCTTACGAAATTATCAAGCCCTCGGCTTCCAGACGTGCACCCTTTTGCCCCTATGCGAGTGTTTGCGGTGGATGCAACCAGCAGCATATCCTTTATGATGAGCAGGTTCGGATCAAAAAAGAGATT
>WJJU01000237.1 GCA_014729595.1 Chitinivibrionales bacterium | reverse complement strand
CCTGCCAACCATGCCGTCGTACACAATTCCCTCTTCGTCACCCCTTCGTACCCGCGCAAGTACACTTGTCGGGAATTCATCCTCGAGTTCTTGAGCGGAACGTTCCGTCGCAACCGCAATGGGCACACAGAATCGTTTCGTTCGCCCCTCCGGCAGCGCCATATCGACAATAACGGCCCAATAGGGCTCTTTCGCCTCTTTAAGGGGAATAACGTCGGTAATCGAAGCGCGGCGCGCGGCGCGTGAGATGGTAGGTCGCCAGCCGCTCCGCGTCAGCACCGCGGGAAGCAAAGATGATTCGAATGCTTTCAACGAAGCCCCGGTAAAAAGATTTGTCCAATCGCCGGTAATATTCAGCATCGGAATGCTCTCGGCTTCGCCGGTGCTTGTCTTCCGCTCGCGCTGCACCAACTCGAGCCAGTAATGCCCGTACGGGGTAAGGGTAACCACATAGGGCCGGCGATGAATAGCCGGAAAATCGTTGCCACTAAACAGTTCTTCGGGAATCATACCGGCAAACTCCGCCAAGTCCAGGTGAACAACCTGCGTGAACCTGGAGATGTTGGCCACGACCAGAATGTGCTCGTTGCCGTGCCTTCGTACAAAAGCCAGCACCTTCGGGTTATCGGATGAGACCAGATGGAAATCGCCGCGACTGAAAGCGCGATACTGCTTTCGCATCGCAATAACCCGTTTCATCCACCACAGCAAGCTCGAGAGATTCTCCTCTTGCGTTTCGACATTTATTGATTCGTAGTGGTATTGCGGATCGATGATGGCGGGGAGAAAAAGGCGCTGCGGATTTCCCGAAGAGAATCCCGCGTTACGGTCGGCGCTCCATTGCATGGGTGTGCGAACGCCGTCACGGTCACCCAAATAAATGTTGTCACCCATACCGAGCTCGTCGCCGTAGTACACCACCGGCGTTCCGGGAAACGAGAAAAGCAGAATGTTCATGAGTTCTATTTTGCGTCTGTTGTTGGCCAAAAGTGGCCCCAAGCGTCGGCGTATTCCTACGTTGAGTTTCATCCGCGATTCCTGGGCATATACCCTGTTCATGTAATCCCGCTCTTCATCAGTCACCATCTCGAGCGTCAACTCATCGTGATTGCGAAGAAACATCGCCCATTGGCATACGTCCGGAATCGAAGGTGTTGTGCTGAGTATATCGACTATAGGGAAACTGTCTTCCATGTGGATGGCCATGAAAAGGCGCGGCATGAGCGGAAAGTGAAACGCCATGTGGCATTCATCACCCTCACCGAAATATTGAACCGCATCCTCGGGCCACTGATTCGCTTCCGCCAGAAGCATTTTACCTTCAAAGCGTTCATCGACGTGCGCACGAAGCATCCGGAGAAATTCATGGGTCTCCGTTAAGTTTTCGCAGTTCGTTCTCTCCCGCTCATAGAGATACGGCACCGCATCCAATCGAAGTCCGTCAACCCCCATGGAGAACCAAAAATCAATCACTCTCATGAGTGCCTTGCGCACGCTTGGATTGTCGAAATTCAGATCCGGCTGATGCGAATAAAAGCGATGCCAGTAATACGCTTTCGCCACCGGATCCCACGCCCAATTGGATGTCTCGAAATCCTTGAAGATAATACGAGCGTCGTTATATTTGTCGGGCGACTCGCTCCACACGTAAAAATCGCGATAGTTCGACCCGGGCCGCGCCTTGCGTGCTCGCTGAAACCACTTATGCTCCGAAGAGGTATGATTGAGAACCAACTCCGCAATCACCCGTATTCCACGCGCATGAGCGGCCTTCAGAAAATCCTTGAAGTCACGCATGGTCCCATAATCGGTATTGATACTGTTATAATCGGCTATGTCATAGCCGTCATCACGAAGCGGTGAGGGGAAAAAGGGAAGAAGCCATATCGCCGTGACGCCGAGGTCCTGAAAATAGTCGAGTTTCTCGATGAGCCCGCGGAAATCACCAACCCCGTCGGCGTTGCTGTCCCTGAATGCTCGTACATGCAGCTCGTAGATAATTGCATCTTTATACCAATGCGGATCGGCTTCACTCAAAACGTTGGTCTCCGTTCATTGTTAGTGCTCCGTCTCGTCGAAAATCCCCCGATTCATCGGATTCCATTGCTTCCCGCCGCGTCACGAAGCCTCCGGTGAGACTGAGCACCAGCAGTTTCTGTTTCCTCGATTTTTGCCGGGAGCGGAGAAAGAAAACATCCACTTTTCTTAGCGCCCGTCTCGTAACCGGCACCAGTCGCGGCCGCGGCCATTGTGCCCCCCGACCGCCTTTCCCCGCCTCGACATGCGGCCGGCAGGCCGTTGTCCGGGCGACTTGTCGGCAGCCCGGCCGACGCACCGCCGGCTCCGCGACGACAGCAAAAATAAGCCCTTAATACGGCACCCGTCCCGCAATGCGGAATCGGGCAAAGCGCAGGACCTCGATACGCGCTCCGCCCGAAATGACGACTTCCAAAAATAGCACCTGCGTTCATTGCCGCAGTAATCACTATCTCCAATAAAGCATGTCGGTTTTCACCGCCACTTTGCCGGCTAACGGATTAACTCGCTTTACGAACCGACTCTCAGCCTATTCTCAACCACGCCTACCGTCTTAAAAGTATCGGCAACTAGTTGGGCCAGCTCGTGGTCTTTAGTCAGAACGACAATTTGCCATTTGGTGTCTTCCCAAAACCGTTTTAGCATGGTAACGGCCCGCCGACGACGAGCATCGTCAAGGGTAAGAAAGGGTTCATCCAACACCAAAACGGCGGCATCTTCGGCGGCTCGCCGCGCCAGCGCCAATCGGGCGGCAAAAACAAAGCATTCACGAGTACCGCCGGACAACGTTTCGAGAGAGCGTATGGTCCCGCCCGCATCGCTCAGCGAGATTGCCCCATTATCCAGGCCGCTCATCCGCACTTCGCGCTTATCATCCACAACCGATGCGAATCGTTTCCCAAAATCATCGGCAAGCTCACCAAAAGCCGCATCGCTGTTTGCCGAAATCTCGGCAAAAATATCCGCCGCCAGCCCGGCGGCATCACGCTCAAGCACATT
>WJJU01000025.1 GCA_014729595.1 Chitinivibrionales bacterium | reverse complement strand
GTGGCACATGTCTTTGCATATTCGAGCCCGCGGGTCATAGTTCTTGTAGACGGCGTGCCCAAATCCCATCAATTTAAAAGGATCATCGCTCTTTTTGGCCCGTTCGACATACTTTTTGATATTGCGGTAGTCGTTCTTTATTTTGTTGAGCATCTCGATAACGGCTTGGTTCGCACCGCCGTGCAACGGTCCCCAGAGAGCGCAGATACCCGCCGAAATCGCGGCATAGAGATTCGCGCGTGAGCTGCCGATAAGCCTGACCGCCGTCGTTGAGCAGTTCTGGCCGTGATCGACATGCAGGATCAGTAACTTATTGAGTACATCGACTATTTCTTGATGGATTTCGTAAGGATCAACCGGCGATGAGAACATCATATTCAGGAAATTAGCACAATACGAAAGATCGTGCTGCGGGTAAACCACCGGCTCACCGCGCGATTTTTTGTACGAGAAAGCCGCAATCGTGCGGACCTTGGATATAAGCCGGGCGGCGGTAATATCAAAAGTAGGGTCTTTATGAGTCAGCGAAGGATAGAAGCTGGACAGCGAGGTTACCATCGAGGCCAAAATCGCCATTGGATGGGAGTCCGCCGGGAACCCACTAAAGAAATGATGCATGTTCTCGTGTATAAGCGAGTGGAGATTCAGATATTTGCTGAACCGGGCCAATTCCGCCGGTGTGGGCAGACTTCCATGCACAAGTAAATAAGCCACTTCGACAAAACTGCAGTTAGCCACCAAGTCCTCGATGTCGTACCCTCGATACCTCAATATCCCATTCTTACCGTCGACGTAGGTAATATTGCTCATACAAGGAGCGGTATTGGCGAACCCGTTGTCGAACGTAGTCATGCCATACCCGCGATTCAATTGGTTGATATCGATACCCACCTGCCCTTCGGTCCCAATATGAACGGGCAGTTCGAGCGTCTTATCCCCAACCTTCAAATGAGCGATATCTTTAGGTATTGAATCACTTATACCAGCCATAGGAACTCTCACCGATACTCTGAAGCAATGTTTTTTCCAGGTGGGCCTACATCGGAATGCACCGCCACCCCATTCCGGGCGGAGCAAACATAATATACAATTGTAATGAGAAAAGGGGTTAGTGAGCGAGCGGGCCGAGAAATTAAACTCTCCTTCGCTCGGTCCCTCGCCGAACCGAATTCCCGCGTTGACGTCGGCGGTGCATTACAGTATCTTTGATAGCCCAAAGCGATTGGGGATGAGCACCTTACTCAGAGAAAATCAAAGCCTCATCTATAAGCCTACCGCGAAACACGATCCTGATCTATTTTCATTTTCCACGACTTACCCCGCCCAACAGCTACGAAAGGTTGTGAGTTCGATGACGGAAAAACAAGAAGCCCTGAGATACCATTCGGAGGGACGGCCGGGAAAAATTGAAATGTCCGTGAGTAAGCCGTGTGCCACGCAACGCGACCTCTCGCTTGCCTACACGCCCGGCGTGGCCGAGCCTTGCCGCGCGATTCGCCGAGATCCCGCATTAGCGACTCAGTATACCGCCCGCGGAAACCTCGTAGCGGTTGTCACCGACGGAAGCGCGGTGCTGGGACTGGGCGATATCGGTCCTCTTGCCGGCAAGCCGGTCATGGAGGGCAAGGGTGTTCTTTTCAAACGATTCGCCGATATTGATGTATTCGACTTAGAATTGGACACAAAAAACGCCGACGAATTCATTCACATCGTGAAAGCGCTGGAACCTACATTCGGCGGGATTAACCTGGAGGACATCAAAGCGCCGGAATGTTTTGCCATCGAGGAAGCACTCAAACGCGAGATGAACATCCCGGTGTTTCACGACGATCAGCACGGCACGGCAATCATATCCGGTGCGGCACTTCTCAATGCCGCGGCGCTTCAAGGCAAAGAATTGTCTACGCTTAAAATCGTCTTTTCGGGAGCCGGCGCCGCCGCGATTTCGTGTGCCCGCCATTATGTGCAACTGGGGGCTCGCCGTGAAAACATTATGCTGGTAGACAGCAAAGGCGTGGTTTATCGAGGGCGTACCGAAGGAATGAACGCTCAAAAGGAAGAATTCGCGGCGGACACCCCTCTTCGAACACTAGCCGAAGCGATGGAGGGGGCCGACGTGTTCGCCGGATTGAGTATGGGAGGATTGGTCAGTAGCGATATGGTCAAGAGCATGGCGCCGAAACCAATCGTATTCGCTATGGCCAACCCTGATCCCGAAATTAGCTATGATGAAGCTCGTGAGGCGGCTCCCGATAGTGTAATGGCGACGGGGCGCTCCGACTTTCCCAATCAAGTGAACAATGTCTTGGGCTTTCCGTTCATTTTTCGAGGAGCGCTCGATGTCGAAGCGTCCGCCATAAACGAAGCGATGAAGGTTGCGGCAACCCATGCGCTGGCGGATCTTGCCCGGGTCGGAGACGTGCCACGTAGTGTTCTCGACGCCTATGGGGTGTCATTGCTGGAATTCGGGCCCGAATACATTATTCCCAAACCGATGGACCCACGGGTTCTGGTGGAAGAGAGCCTGGCCGTAGCGGAGGCGGCGATGAAAACGGGCGTGGCCCGCAAGCCAATTGAAAACCTCGGTGCGTATCGTCGACGGCTGGAGATCCTCTCGGAGAAACTCCAGAGCATCGGCACCTAAAAGCGGATGCCTATGAGAGCAATTGCCTACAACGAAGTAGTAACGCGAGTGGCGGAATTATGCAAAAAAGCGGCTTATGAGCTGCCGAGCGATGTTCACGCCGCGTTGGAATCCGCTCACGGAAGCGAAAACGCTCCCCTTGGTCGTTCGATACTTCGTCACTGCCTCGATAACGCCGCAATCGCTTCCCGCGAACGCATGCCAATATGTCAGGACACCGGTTTTGCCGTGTATTTTGTCGAAATGGGAGCCGAGGTGTTTATTGAAGGAGGACTCCTTGCGGACGCCGTAGCCGAGGGGACCGCGCGCGGTTATACCGACGGCTATTTGCGCAAATCCATAGTTGCCGATCCACTGTTCGATCGCAAAAACACCCGCGACAACACCCCCCCGATCGTTCACCTATCGATCGTACCCGGAGACCGGCTTCGCCTCATTTTGGCTCCCAAAGGCGGCGGATCGGAGAATATGAGCGCGGTGGCAATGCTCAAACCCGCCGACGGGCAACAAGGGGTGATCGATTTTATCGTCGAGACGGTTGTCAAGGCGGGCGGCAATCCGTGTCCACCCACAATTGTCGGAGTGGGTATCGGCGGTACTTTTGAAATGGTTACCCTTTTGGCCAAACGCGCCCTTCTTCGAAAAGTAGGGGAACCAAATCCGGACAAACGCTATGCGGCGCTGGAACGGGAAATTCTTGACCGGATTAACGCCTCCGGCGTCGGCCCGCAGGGTTTGGGGGGAACTACGACCGCTTTTGCGGTTCATATTAATACATACCCCTGCCATATTGCCTCGTTACCGGTGGCGGTCAACCTGAATTGCCACGCCGCTCGGCACGCAGAAGTGGTAATGTGAGCACAATATCAAACATTCGGAGCAAAAGAGAAGGGCAAAGGTCCCATGCAAACCGATAACCTGTCAAGAAGAGGATGATGCCGTATGGAGGAACCGGCGAACAAAATATCGGACGAAAGCCAAATATGCCGGCCAAGCAACAAGATCCTTACGCCGCCGTTCGACGATATCACGGTCAGGTCGCTTGCGGCCGGAGACACCGTGCATCTAAGTGGAACCATATTTACCGCCCGAGATGCCGCCCACAAACGACTCAGCGAGCTAATCGCGGCCCGGAAACCTCTCCCCGTCGACCTTAGCGGTCAGGTTCTCTATTTCGTCGGCTCCACACCCGCTCCTCCCGGCCGCCCGGTAGGAAGCGCCGGGCCTACAACCAGTTACCGCATGGACCCCTATTCTCCTATTCTGATTGCCGAGGCCGGCCTTCGGGGTATGATCGGTAAGGGCGACCGCTCACCCGAAGTCGTAGAGGCTATGAAAAAATATGGATGCGTGTATTTTGCCGCCGTCGGGGGCGCCGGCGCCCTCATTGCCACCCATATTTGCAAAGCCGAGGTGGTCTGCTACGAGGACTTGGGGCCTGAAGCGATCCATCGGTTTGAAGTACGGGCGTTTCCGGTGATTGTCGCGATCGACACCAAGGGGAACAGCCTGTATCGCGGAAAAGTCTCGAGCCGCGTCTTATAATCGAAGCATCCTTCTCGGTGGCCCTTGGCCACGCAGGGCTTGCGGCGCAATCGGCACATACAGCGTATATTCGCCTTGGTGTAACTTCCGTTCCGCCGTATAGGCCGGACGATCCCTTCGGGATCATTCCTGTGTGTCCCTTTTCCCTCCCGCCTCAGTGCAACGGCCAATCGTTCGTTGATAAACTATCGCCAATTATGAGGTGAGGCATTGGTTGGCGCCATTCCTCCTTTTGCATCGAGCCAAATATTATTATAGTATCGTAATGGGTGGCGCACTCAAGATGCGGAATTGCATCGACGTCGGCGATTAGAGCCGAAGGATTATGCTAAAACAATCCCTCCCTCACACCCAACGGAAAGACGGCGATCGTAATCTTGGCCGCTTTTTGGGGCATGGGGGGGGGAGGAAGCCCTTGCGCACCTCTATTTTCGATAGAACCACGTAGCGGCCAAATAAGCTAAAGCTAATGACACGACCGACACTGCTGTTATTCGCCATCTGCATGATCGTGCTCTACGGCACCGGCCGGGGGCAGTCCGTATTTGAAGTCACGCAGCTAAAGGGTAGCGCCAAAGTTCAACGTCCGCCGAAGCGTGAATGGGTATCGCTGTCAACCGATGATGAGCTGCTCGACAACGACATTGTCGAGACGTTCTTTAAAGCCCGGCTGGCCATGCGATACGGGGAAAGAAGCGCGGTGGTCCTGGGGTCGAATTCAAAAGCACTTCTCAATATTAAAACCGAATCGGTAGACGGGGTCACGAAGCGCAACCTGAACCTGACTCTCTTCGGCGGCGGACTTCTGGTAAACAATGCCGGAGAGGGGCGGGTGCAAATCTTCACTACCAACGGTGTGGCGGAGTTGGACAGCGGTACTATCTCGGCCGTGGTGGAATCCAAATCCGGGCATACGGGTTTCCAGATTCTGGGAGGAACGGCCCGTGTCCGTAATGTCGCGCAAAAAGAAGGCAAGTCGCTTAGCGCGGGGCAGACGACCGTGATCCTGCCGGGGCGCGAACCCACCCCCGGCCTTCATTTGACCTACAAGCATGTCTCGGTGCTGAAACACTTCTTCGGCAAAGAGTACATCGAGCACGAAATGGAAGTGTCAGGAATTCAACCTACGAGCGATAGCCGGTCCCAAAGCCGGATCAGCCTCTCGCGCAATGTTGCGCCTCAACACCCCAATGCATTCGGGACCCGAACTTATAAGTCCCTCTTCAGTCTCAATAAAATTTACGAGAGTATCCTCGAAGACCAAAGAAAAAATTCCCGAATGTATACCCCACTCCCCCCTCCGCCCGACAAAGCGGCCGGCAAAGTGGAAGCGGGGTTCGAGTTTTCCAACGCATCCGCCGCGGGCGGGATGTTCCCAATGATCGTCTTATCCGGCGGTGTCTCCTTTCAATTTGCCAACATTGGCCTACGCTTACCTCTCGCCAAGGGGCCTGAGGGCATGTCGCTCAATTTCAATGGAGCCGACGGCATTTTGGATAAAATCGACTATCTTAGGTTCGGAAGTATTGAACAGGGGAAGTACCTTTACGCCGGTAGTATCGAGCATTTGACTATGGGTGGCGGCATTGTCGTCGATAATTTTTCCAATGCGAACCCCTATTCCATAGTCCGACCGGTGGGGATGTACGGACGATTCGAGAACAGGCTCCTGAGCACCGAGGCATTCATTGCCGATCTGACCAACTTAAAGCTGGGCGGCGCCCACCTCGCATTCAGCCCCGGCGGTACAAGTCTGAGTGCGGGGTATTATTTCGATGCCAACAAGAACAACAGAGTGTTCGGCAGTGGTAACGAGCGTTTCATTGAACCACCCACGCGCACCGAGATTATCGTCGGCCCGGGGTCACCGGAAGGGCGAAGCCTGCAAATCGTTGAAATGGGGTTAGGAGTCGATCTGGTGAATAACAGCACTTTGGGTGCGTCTCTCAATTTTGCCGTTGCGCAAAAATTCAGTAAGCGTGAGTTAGGGAAACTCTTCATTCCTCCGGTGCCGTTAGACACCACCGCCGAATCACCGGAGATCGACTCACCGGACACGATCACTGAAGTATCAAGCGCCGATTCCGCCCGTTTCGACAGCCTGAGCGATTGGGGATCGGAAAAAGGTGTGCTCGACGGCACCGTGGTTCGCGGCCCAACATTCACCGTCGAGTTTTCAAGAATGAAAATCGGCCTCGGTTGCGTATTTGAATACGGGCGCATGATCGACGGGCTTTTTAATGCTACATACCTCACGAATCGCCTCCGAGAATATACGGTGGAAGATACGACCTATCTCTGGCCGCTCGCGGATGTGCTGTCGAGCAGTCGACGAACCAATGGGCTTGAGCTTTTCTACGGTATATGTATCGTTCCCGGTACCATGCTCGATCTCTCCTTCAAGTTCGATTACTCTACACATTCCGTGTTTGTTGACACCTTCTTTACGGCGGGGGTGACGCCCGGCAACAGTTTCGACTTATTAGTGTCGTTCGCCGTGGACCATCGGTTGGTCCCCGTGATCGAATATGGTCGTTGCTGGCTCCGACAAACGAACGGCGCCTATTTCCCGCCTACCGGAACCTTCTTTGCTTCGTGGGGTTTCGAAACCGGCTTCAATG
>WJJU01000236.1 GCA_014729595.1 Chitinivibrionales bacterium | reverse complement strand
TGCCTAATCTGACCGCGCAATTGATTTCTGAATTTTGCAAGGCTTATACCCTGCTCTTCCTCCAGTCGAGCCTCGAACTCGCTTTTGGTAAGACGATATTGTTGCAGGATTTGCATTATGCGATTATCGACCCCACGGTCGATTTCTCCGTCGTTGACCGTGATGTTTGTATCTCTTTCGGCGTTCACCAGAAGAACTTTTCCGTCAATGAGTTCATCCAAAAGCTCGGGGGCACGCTCCGAAAAAATTTCCTCATTCAGGGTATCACCCGTCTGACTCGCTTTGAGATAAGCATAGGCCTGAAGTTCGGATTCGAGAATTACCGAATCCCCGACAATCGCCGCTATACCGTCCACCTTTTTTTGCGCGCCGTGCGTTACCGCTGCGGCGGCAAGTGCAAATAATCCCAATGTACGTATAGTCGCCATATCAGTTCTCCACTTGTTTTTCCGGGGTGATTGAATCGGGGCCGCTCGAAGAGTCGGCTG
Source organism: Chitinivibrionales bacterium (assembly GCA_014729595.1). GTDB lineage: Bacteria > Fibrobacterota > Chitinivibrionia > Chitinivibrionales > WJMI01 > WJJU01. The sequence continues at coordinate 10,359 of WJJU01000236.1, read as the reverse complement.
CGTTGATTGGTATAATATCCAAATTAAGTTCGTAGTCGGTTTTAAGCCGAAGATCAGAAAGTAATTGCTCAAGGCCGTCCTTTTGCGCTTCGGTAGCCAAAGTATTTAGGATGTCGTTTCGTACCTCGCTGAGCAAATGATAGGTTCCCGCGCTTTGTTTGTCAAGTAATCGCAAGATGTGGTACCCGTCCGCAAGTTTGATCGGTGCGGTTGTTCCTTTTATCCGAAGATTGCCGACGACACCGGCGATTTCGGGGGGAAGATCCTGGATTGCAACAAACGGAACCGTGCGTGGATCCTGGACCGGACCTTCCGAAAAACGCACGGCGAGGTCGAGGAAATTGTCGGGAGTCATCATGTTGCGAACTTTCCATGCCGTTTTGAGATCGCCCACGACAATTTCTATATAGCGAACAACATCCGATTCGCGTCGAAAAGATTCCTTGTGTTTCTCGTAATAAGCTCGTAGTCGTTCATCACTTATTTGATAATCGCTTGTGTGAAAGGAGCTGCGGCTAATCATTTCGGCCCCAAGCAGATCTTTTTTCATCTTTTCTAATCGTTCGCGGATGATAGGTTCCTTGTGAAGCTTTCGGCGCATAGCCTCTTGATAGAGAAGTTCCGTATCCACCCACTGTTTTACGTACTCCAACATCTGACTTCTGCTGATGCGGTCGCTGTATTCAGGTGGAATGCTTTCGTGTAGATCATCCAGCGTAAGCTTTGACTTACCGACTCGAGCAACAATCGGACTCTCAGTCTTTTCTCGACATCCCACGAGCGCGCCCGCCGACAGAAAGGCTGTTACGCAAATCACGATCCATTTGTTCACAAAAATATCTCCAGGCTGTGAAAGCCTTTTTCCTGGCCGCTGTATCAATGTATACGACCCTCAAGGCAATACCGAAATTCCGTAACATCCGTGCGGTTGTCTCCGGCGCAATCCAAAGAAACGTTTTTGGCGCGATCAGCCACCTTGTTACGGAATCAGGCTTCTTTAGTACAACGCAATATCATAACCCGTGCAATGACCATAAATGGTTGTATGCAAACAAGATATATGATGGTGCTTCGAGAACGCACCTCATACTCAATTATATCATTTTTTGCCTCATCGAGCATTCACCTACGTAGTTTCCGTGGAAAAAGGCGTCGGTACGATAACCCGAGATCCGGGACTTGATCAAAGATTCGACAAAAAAAAGCATATTTCGACCATTTTTATTGTCTGGGTCGCGGGCCACCACACCCGCAATGCGGGTATAGTTGTCCACCACTTTCAGCAATGGCGTTCCTATAGATCATTCTGAACAAATACTACTAAATCGCTTCAATCCCGGCACCAACCGCGGCTGAAATACCGCAGGTTTTTTCCAGAATGTGCCTGATCTCAAAAACCATGTCGGACAATGATTCGCTACTCAACGTCGCTTTTAAGAGTACGGGTGGGCCGGATATAACTTCAAAGCTCAAAGGAGCGCCGGCGATAAACTCTTTTACTTTTTCTCCCACCTTTTCCGTGGACCCCTCAAAGGATAGGTGCACCGTACGATCGGCGCCGACGCTTATTCTAGCTACGCCGAGTTGAGCGGCCGAAAGCCTGATCGCAACAAGCTGAACGAGCATAATCATTTGCTCCGGCAGGGGACCAAATCGGTCGGCCAAGGATTTCTCGAATTCATTGAGTTCTTCCACGGTGTTGACCGTCGCCAGCTCCTGATAAGCGGTAACTTTCACCGATCCGTCGGGGATATACTCCGGTGGTATAAAAGCTTCTACCGCAATATCTACCTTTACGTCGGCATGCTCCGCGGCAGGAACGTTACCTTTAATTTCATCCACCGCCTCCCTCAGCAAACGACAGTACATTTCGAAGCCGACGGCGGCAATAAAGCCGTGCTGCCGGGTACCGAGGATATTGCCCGCACCCCTGATTTCCAAATCCCGCATTGCTATTTGAAATCCCGAACCCAAATCGGTATATTGCTCAAGGGCTCTCAATCTTCGAAGAGCCGTCTCGTCAAGGCGATTGAACGGTGGAGTAAGCAAATATGCGTATGCCTGCTCCGAAGATCGCCCAACGCGGCCGCGAAGTTGGTACAACTGCGATAAACCCATAATATCGGCGCGGTTGATAATAATGGTATTCACGTTTGGAATATCAAGTCCGTTTTCAATGATAACGGTAGACAGAAGAACATCGAAGCGCCCGGCGACAAATTCACGCATAATTAATTCAAGTTCTTTTTCGTCCATTTGTCCGTGCGCAATAATAACACGTGCCCGCGGGACCATCAACTCGATACGGTCGCGAAGTAACTCAAGCTTTCCAATGCGGTTATGCACGACATAAACTTGACCTCCTCGGTCGAGTTCGTTTTCTATTGCGCTCTTGAGAACCTCGTCGTGGTATTCCAGTACATGCGTCTCAACCGGCAAGCGGTTGCGCGGCGGCGTATTGATAATAGACAGGTCCCGTGCCCCCAAAAGCGAAAGATGAAGCGTGCGGGGAATCGGCGTCGCGGTCATGGACAACACATCAACCTTGTACCGATACTGCTTGAGCTTTTCTTTGTGCCTGACGCCAAAGCGTTGTTCCTCGTCCACGATGAGAAGGCCGAGATTCTTAAACTGTATATCTTTCGATAATATACGGTGAGTCCCGATTACTATGTCGACGGAGCCTTCGGTAAGTTTTTTTGCGATCTTGCGTTGCTCGGCGGCGGTTCTGAATCTACTGAGAGTTTCTATCGTCACCGGAAAATCGGCCATACGTTCAGAGAAGGTGGCGTAGTGTTGCGCCGCAAGAATCGTTGTCGGGGCCAACACCGCAACTTGGTATCCGTCAATCGCCGCCTTCAAAGCAGCCCGCATCGCAACTTCGGTTTTACCAAAACCCACATCCCCACAAATCAAGCGGTCCATGGGTTTGGTAGACTCCATATCCTTTTTGACTTCTTTGATGGCCTCGTTTTGATCGGGAGTTTCCTCGTAAATAAAGGCGTCCTCGAACTCTTTTTGCCATACCGCGTCCGGCGAAAATCGAATTCCCTCGAGGTATTGACGTTTGGCATATAATGCGATCAACTCCTCGGCCATCTCTTTCAACGAACGACGGGTACGATCTTTCAGTCGTTCCCACGAAGCGGTTCCGAGCTTCGAAAGAGCGGGCGGCGCCGCGTCTTTGCCGATATATTTTTGTACTTTGTTGAGATCTTCAACCGGCACATACACCTTGGAAGAACCTTGGTACTGAAGAACCATGCAGTCGCGCTGTACCGCTCCGGTTTTGACCCGCTCCATACCCCGGAATTGAGCGATCCCATGATCCACATGGACTACATAATCGCCGGGAGACAAAGAATCGAAACTTGTCAAAGGTGTGCCGGCTTTTATTTTGCGCCGTCTTACCGGACGTGTGCTACGGCGAAATATTTGATTTTCGGCATACAGAACGCGCTTGTTCGTGCGATCGACAAATCCATTTTCGAGGTAGCCGACGGCTACGGTGATGAATGGACATTCCTCGGCGGTAAGATCGATAAACCGCTCGGCATAACCAATATTGGCACAGAGCATGGTAATTTCATAACCCTCCTCATCCCGTTGCTTTAAATCTTCGAAAAGCGGTTCGAGATTTTTGGGAAACAACGGTTGTGGCCCGAAAGCAGTGGCATAAACGGCATGTTCTCCCTCAACGTGACCGGTGTCGAGGTATATGCAGGTGTGGCTCCCCATTTTTTCGGCCGTTTCGTCGACGGGATCCAAAATTTTGTCGGGCTCCGATACCAGTGGCTTGAATATGTCGGGAACACGTTCAAGATGTCGGACGTAATTTTCCCGCGCCTCATTGAGCCTCTGCCGCGGCGTTATTACGTCGTCCCACATAATGGTGGATTCCTGAGGTAAGTAACTCAGCAGCGAGGCCTCGGGGAGTTCGAACCAGTGACGGAACCATTCGATTCCCTCGATGTCTCCCAAGGATTTCCACGAATGCTCCAGATGGGTTGCACCCGACGGATCAATTCCCCGGGATTCCGTAAATTCTCGTATTGCATACAAGGCGAGCGATATATCTTCGTCGGACGGGAGAAACTCGCGCATCGGGAAAATTTTTACGGAGTCGAGTGTAGTACGCGAACGCTGGTTGTATATATCAAAGAGTCGAATTGAATCGACGGTATCGCCCCAGTACTCGAGCCGTACAGGACCGTCGGTTAAGAAAGGGTAGATATCGAAAATATCGCCGCGGATGGCAAAAGTACCCAAGTCCTGAACCGCCGTTTCCCTTTTGAATCCCAACTCCGTGAGCCAGTTGGCCAAGGTTTCGTGCGATATCTCGCAGCCGGGCTCGATTCGCACAATGCGGTTGAACAGCTCTCGAGGTGGAACCAAACGTTGCAGTAGAGTGACGGCGGGAGCGACTACGATATGCTTCCCGCCGTCAAGGATCTTGGAAAGCACTTGAAGTCGAGCTTCAGCAATAGGCCCAAAGGGCGATTTCATGTTGTATGGAATAGCGTCGCGGGAGGGAAATATTGTTACATTCTCTTCACCTACAAAGGTTGCGCATTCCTGTGCAAGGACATCGCCTCGTCGGCTATTTGGTACGAAAACAACAACCGGCCCGGGGCGAGCACTATATAATTCCGCGATTAGGGATGCGTCCGAACCTCCGGCCATGCCGGTGAACAAAGCCCGCTTTGGTCGCTCATGAAGGTAGTTCCGGAGACCCGGAAATTTGCCGGGTTTCCATATATCACGAAAATTCTTAATATCCATTCCGTTGATTCAAAGAAAGGTTAGCTCTATTTCATTATATGTATCCACCCGTTTGGGGCCATATCATTTCTTTTCGTCGGGGGTTTTGAAATATTTAGGCTTATGAAAGATTCCGGGTCGGCAACGCTCAAACGAAACTTTCACGAGCCGGCAAAGCCTTGATGTGCTATAATTGACGGTACTGAAGGCCTTTTGAGTGACGGGAAATAGTTACTGTTCCTGGAACACCCGTTTTTAGCTACTGGGAGAAGCCCCCTTCTCCGGCTTTGTGGACGAAGAGAATGAAGCAAAATGGGCCAGGATGGGCTCGAACCATCAACTCTCGCCTTAAAAGGGCGATACTCTACCATTGAGTTACTGGCCCAGGATCTGTCGGTCCGGCAAATCACGAAGTCATTAAAAATACGATAAAATAGCGCATATAGTCAAACCGCTCTGCCCAGGCGGCATCGGAGCAACTGAGAAACAGCCGACGTCCGTAATGCGGCTTCGATCTCCGAGACACGTTTCGTTATCGTATAACGCAGAAACTATGCCGGCGAGGAGGTGTGTGAAAAGCCCTATCATTAACGATTGAGCATGAAACGTGAAAAAGGAGCGGATGACGAGCCCTGTACTCGCCACCCGCTCTCCTCATGTGCGAAAGGGTGGGGCCGATAAGGCTATGATTCTAAGCGGCAACCGCCGTTGGAGCTTGTTTGTACGCGGAAGGGTCCGCGCCGTCGCTCTTTGCCGAATCCGTCGATGAACCATGAATGCCGGCGTGAACCGCCGCGAACATAGCTCGTCGTGCTTTTTTGGCGCTTTCCTCCGACTTATACCGCAACCAAACCTTGCGGTGACGCTCATCACTTGTGTCGATAGTTACCACAAATGCGTGGGAATTACCGTCGGCGGTAGGCTTTTTAAAAGCAAAAACATTGCCGAATGATATCACGCGACTCGGGTCTACCAATTCATAGCCGCTGCTGAATAGCGCTGGTTTTGCCTCTCGAAGCATTGCCCCCAAAGCACCCCGTGCATTCTTTGCTGTATCTTCACTCCGATAATAGCAGTATACTGCCGACTGGGGAGTCACCAGCTTAAATGAGTGAGTGCAACCATTGTCTTTCTTGATCTTTTCGGGGATTGGAGTGACGGAACCGACATGAATGATCTTGGAGATTTGATAGGATTCATTGCCGGTGCTGAAGACTGCGGAACTCATGATAAACTCCTCTAGGTTGGACAGTGAAACGAGAACAGATGTATCGGATTGAGGTTTCAACCGACTGAGCGCTCTTTTCCCGGGTGCCGGAGTGCAACCAACAACATTCCGATATCAACTCTTTTTATGCGATCCCTCTTGGTTTGTGCGTATGAACAGGAGAGAGCGATTATTGGTGAAAGCTTTTTCCACCCGTATAACCATTCGCACCCTCCCGTCTTTCTTGCGTAACCTTGAAAGAATCGCTTTTCCGCCGCAGAATCATTCGCAACGCTCATGCCACTAGCATGTGAAGCCTATACATTATTATAGTAGGAGTTATGAGCGAGAATGAAGTATAGACAGGGTGAATGCCATCGCAAAAACGCGACCCCCTCATTTGAGGGTCGCAGCAATGCATCGGTACTTCTTAGAGTGTCGGTACACTTTGCTTCAGAATGCATCGCCGCCAAAAACATCCCCGGTAGACATGAAGTTTACCATGTACAGGCAAACAAGGCGCAACATTTGCTTTAGTTCTAATGATTCCACGTCTCTTGCGGGTGCTTTGTGGTTTCAGTGCTGAGTACCGTTAAGGGCTCAAATACAAGAAATGCAAAGACCAAGAAAACTAAGGTTAGTGCGATGCAACAGCGAGTTCACCACCTTAAGCGCAAACTAATGCGCATTCGGAGAATATGTTACAGCTTTCGAATGCTGATTCCCGGTCTCCGCAAACGCCATCGATTGGAATCCATGATTGGTCCACTCGGCTATTGGGATGTGCTTCAACACTATCAATTCAATCTTCTTATTCGCAATGGCCTGCGGTCTTCGCACCGTTTACTGGATATCGGCTGCGGTCCTCTTCAAGGTGGTATACCTCTGATTCAGTATCTAGACAATGGGAACTATGTTGGGGTCGATATTAATTCGCGGTCGATAAGAGCGGCGTATGGCCAAGTTATTGATTATAATCTGGCCCTAAAAAATCCTACTCTTATCCTTTCTAATCGCTTTGGGGATGATGTGCTGGGGTCAAAAACATTTGATTTCATTTGGGCGTCGCAGGTGCTCTATTACTTTCACCATAACAAAATGAGTGAACTTCTGCGTTTCTTGCGGAAAAGGCTGGCACCGAATGGCGTTCTTCTAGGCGATATCCTTGGGCCGAAACACTACGAATTCAAATACCCGGAACATAGTTTTCAACTTCATTCACCTGAATCCATCAACAAAATGGCTTCCGAGTTTGGTTTTGTGGCGAAAAAGAAGGGCGAGATAGTCAAATACGGTTATCCACCTCGCTTATCGATGCACACGAACTTACTTATGGAAATCAGCGAATGTACGTCGTTTGATGATACTTAGTACTTGCTCATATTCGGCGCTTTTAGAAAGAACCGTCCCGCCGGACTCGATCCGTATCCCGAAATCGGCGGCGCCCTATTTTATAAGCTTAAGGAAGCGGCCATCGCGAGTAAAGCTTTTCTGGGATAAAAAAAACAGAAGGGATGCCTGGCGACACCCCTCCTGCTACCCCATCATCACACACATCAGCCACTTGGCAGTGGCTAGGCACATCTCTCCGACCGTATGTATTATCAAAGGGTGTGCCAACTAAGACTTCACTGTTGATTCTCTGGACCTATCATTTGTAACTAATTGCTTTTCAACAAGTTATGTGAACAAATGTATATGATTGGCGCTCCGAAGTTTTGGCAGAACATGCTGGTGGTTGGGTATAATGCCCGAATGCGGGCAGGTAAGAAAGGGGGTGTTCGCAATTTTTCTAAGGCAAATGAATACTTGCGGAGATGAGTGGAGATGCAATTTCCATCCGTTTTACTCAGCAAGGAATGTCATACCGTATAGTGACGATGCATAAGCCGACTTACCTATCGCTTTGAGCCGGGCTGTTGTTTTGTTCTATTTTTTTTTGCTGCCCGGGCAATGCTTATAATTGTTTTCAGTGCATATATTCACTTCTATCCGTGCCTTGCGGTTTGGATCCTGGAGCTATCGACCGCCACCCGCCGCGTGCCGCCAAAGCCTCGGCCGGCCCACATGGTTGCAGTGAGCGGTTTGGCCAATTTAGAACGGAAACTACATTGGGAAAACCATCTGCTGCACTTCAACACCTTCTATGTCTTTTAGCGCGGATACAAAATTCCTAAATAGCTCGTCCGATCCAACAAATTCCACCAGTAACAGACCATTGGGAGAGCAAAACCCGTCGGAGACTTCATGAAGTCCTATTCGGGTTTTGATGTTGCAGCCGTATTCAGTCAGCACCGACTGTACCGAGGGAACATGTGAAACACGGTCCGTAATGTGGATTCCGACAACGATATAGGCGTTTTCCGGGTTTGCCATCCGCTATCTCCTTTCGATTCTGAATTACTTAATACCGTATAAATCTTAACGGCAAAACTACATGTTGCGCATGTTCAGGTGGGTATTGACACCGTAGTCGTCCGATTTTTCTTATAGCTTCGTCTCCGTCAGCGTAAGGTCGCTTTTCGATATGAGCCTTTCTCAAAACCTATATCGTCAGTCGAGGTCGGGGCGATGAGGTGGGGAAACAAGGAGTATCCCGTGAGGAATATCCGCCGTGGTGATATGGACAAGGACGCAACGCCGCGACGGCACACCGTAGCTCGTCGCAGGGGAACCAGGTTTGGAAACAGGTTCCAAAAAAATAGGTGAGAGTGACCGGGATGATGTTCCCAACTAACTTTGGGGATTCTAAGGCATTGAATTTCGGTTGGTTATGAGCTATTTGGCACAGTCGCTCCATTAGGCCGGGAATTATTTCCCGTTTATCCCGTAAGCCATAATGGAGAGATATTTTCCTAACAGCAAACAAATCAATAACTTATTACTTTGGCAAGGTCTTTGTTTTCTTTTTTCGCGAAATTCGACACGATCACCATTCACAAGGAGCGTTGCCATGCGTAAGATGATTGTAGGATTGGCGTTACTGGGAATCGGTCTTCAAGGATGCTACATCGATATATGCGGTCCGGTATATCCTGAGCCCGAAGAAGAGTCAACCGAAACGATCGTTATCATTAACGAGCCGGTGCAAACCGTTGATACCCATTGGCCGATACCCGTCGCGGTGGAAGAACTCCTGGCGCCCTACGTTCAAGGATATTTCACTCCCAAGGACGGACGATATTCCGATTACCTTTATTATCAAGATACACCCCGAGGTTATGATAATCACCCTTCCTATGTTCGAGGAGATTTCAATGGAGATTGGGGTACCGACCATGCGCTTCTGTTCACGTGTGAAACCCGTGATGCCTGCGGTTGGAATCTTAATACACGGCTGCTGGTGGTGCTTTCTACCTACGGAGGATACGATTTGACGGTGGATATGAATCTCGGTTCGGTATCCGGTGAATGCGGCTATGATGTTGAGGAGTACTGGTCGATCTGCAAGATGCCGACGGGTGTACACGTGTATGAAGCTGTTTATGATGATGCGGTTGTGGAGGAAGAGATTGTTTTGGAAAATGATGCTTTCATTCTTACCTCGCTTGCAACCGGCGAGAAGGATCTTTTCTATGCGGTGGACTGCGACGTCTACTACATGCCCTGGGAACCGGCATCGTTGGCCAAGCGTCCCGCACGGACGGGACGAACCATATCACCGGCCCCCTGGAAATCAACAATTCAAAAGAGAATCATACCCGCCAAAAAGAAATGATTGAGCCGTAGTGGTATACCGTACGATCGTTGGCGATGGGTTATCGGCGAATAAGAAGTAGTACCCCCGCGTAGCTGTCGCCAAAAAAGAGACGGGGCACCACGCATTTGGATTTGTTTCACCGAATGCAATCAGGTCCCCGTTTCGTCGGTTCCGCATTTTGGACAAGGGAGCAAGTCGGCGAGCTGAAACGGGGAAAACGTCGATGAAAGGACCGATGAGGTCGGTCGGGGGCTGCAATGGGGGGCACTGTTTTTTCTGTGCCCTTATGACTTGCCGCTACACAATGATATCATATATATAATACCATTGTGCGAAAATCCTTCGCCCCTATGAATTATTCTTGTCATTGTGTCCGCAATGCGATCGAACAAGGGGAAGTCCTTATTTCCAAGAAATGAGCAATGAGTACACTGTATCGTTTTGGCGTATCGCTGGAAAAAAACCTGATCGATGCATTCGATCGCCATATCGAACGTAAGAGCTATCGTAACCGCTCCGAGGCGATTCGAGACTTGATTCGCGATGAATTGGTTCGACAAGAGTGGACTGAAGGAACCGAGGTGGCCGGGGCCGTTACCCTTGCGTACGATCACCACCATCGGGAACTGGTTACGACACTCATGGAAATTCAGCATGATTTTGGTTCCACCATAATCTCCACGCAACATGT
>WJJU01000235.1 GCA_014729595.1 Chitinivibrionales bacterium | reverse complement strand
GATAAAAGTCGGGAACGTCAATGAGAAAAGCACGCATGCCACAAGACCTTCGATCGGGTAATTTATTACCGGAATCTTATGGACCCAATTTGCCGCCGAAGAGTAGGTCCACAGACGAAGGACATGCATACCGATAAACTCGTTACCGATGAACCATACCGGTCCCACAACGGCATCGCAGAGTAATATACGATAATCATGCGGCCTAACCACAGTGGAGCCGGTTAGTGCCTTGTACAAGAGTTCCGAAAAAAGAAGAAAATAGGCGAAACTGTAGCCCCATCCCATGATAACGAAAAGTGATATGTCACGGTAGAGATAGACCTCAAAATTGTAATCCCAGTAAGCTTCGGTCAAAAACTCAATAGTCGCCCCCAGCATGATTCCCGCGATATATTCTCCGGAGACATCGCGCTTGAGCCCAAGACGAAACACCCAATACGTGCTGATCCAAGCGATTACCTCTACCCATTCCCCCAAACCGTACCGAGGGACCATTGCGATCATATAGATTATAAAAGGCACAAAAAAAAATGTCTTCCCGAGCCGTTTCATGCTTGTTTCCTCTTTAGCAGGGAAGCGCACAGGTGCAGAATGCAGACCACCATGATAGGCGGAAACAGGTAGTAAATTAGCGGCTCTTCTATCGGTACCCCCCATACCGTCACCCCAAAAATGCGATTTTCATTATAAACCCAGTGTCCTATCGTTACCGAATTATGTTCAACCACCAATACCGTGAACTCGAAGATGAGTATGAGCGCGATGAGGCATTTGGGGTTCACCTCTTTGGCTCGCTTGAACAAAAGAACCGTCAGAGCGATGAATGGGACCGCGATCAATGCCCATGCCGGATAGGCACGCCCCTTCGCCCATGTCGGTATCCTCCGGAGGCTCTGCTTGAACGTTACATTCATTGTACTTACTCCCCGCCGGACAGACGATAATAGTACAAGTAGACCAACAGGCAAAAGGGCGTAGCGCCAAACCAAAAAATGAACTCCTCGATCGGCGCGCCGAATAGTCGGGGTCCCCACAGCTTTTGAATCCCTTCATAGAAGTCCCATATTTGCAAGTGAAGGCACAGATACTCGAAAGCGAACGTAACCGGAACCAAAATGGCGCACGTCATCCAAAAGGCTCCCAGAAACCTACCCACCATCCACCGGTAAAGCACAGTGTAGAGAATAAACGACGGGATCCAGAAGAGGAGGATAACCGACCAGCCGTAATTGGGGTTAAAAATCAATATCGGCAGGAATATAAAGAATGGCACGTAAAGAAAAGGAAGTGCGCCTAAAAGCGTGCGGGTAGCAATCATAGCGCCCTGCCTTTGAGGTATGAGCTTAACGGTCGCTATGGCAAAGAAAGAATAATCATGATTGTATCACCAACTTGGCAAAAGATCAAGCGGCACCAACCATGACGACGAGACGATGTCGCTATAACTTCTTGTATATCAGATCTTTGGTATATATTGAGATTTGCTGATTTCACCGGTGGTAAAATCCGGAAATAAATGTAACGTTGGCCATAATTGCAAATAATTCAATTGCGTAAATAAAAGTCTTACGGAATTTTATGCAACCGATGGGGTGGAACTGAACACGTGCACTGGGCGCAACACGATAGTATTGCCTTTAAAGTGCAAAAGTAGAACTAGTTCGACGGGGACAGCGAGTCCGGCAGGTACGACAAGACCGTATTGTCGGTCCAGTACACCTTGGTGTCTCCGACCCTCGCAAGCGGTGTACGAAAATTCACTTCCGCTTTCAGCAGTGTCCCGTCGTTCACTTCGATGGACGCCGTTCCGCCGCCGGTTCCGGATACCGGCACTCGTTTGAGAATGGATGAGGTATCGACGGCAAGGTCGGCCGCGGCGTAACGAAATCGCCACGAGATGAATGCGGTATCACGACGAGCCGACAGCTTCTCGATTTTGTAAGAACGATAAACTTCGCAAGGGATCGTGCCCAAAGATGTATTGATCGGATGAATGCCGTTTCGCTCCCACGTGTATCCCTTTCGCACCGGCCGCATCGGGACATCGGGAAGAAGCTTCGCGAACTGAATGACCAGGTCCCATTCCGAAAGCTCCTCGGCCGAAAAACTCGAGAGCGTATCGACAACGGGGCACCCTCGGATCAGTGCCAGGCCCATACGTGAGCCCGTGAGCTTATCGATAATTTTCTCTTGCTGCTCCGGGTTGTAGAGCCCGGAGTTCATCGCCGCGCTGTCGATACAAAATGTTAAACGACTATCATCCGGATTAGGCTTGCCGGTCAGACGACACATAATACGGGTGTCGATATTCGAATTACTCCCGCCTTCGTCTATAACGCACTTGGCCCGGTAATTCATCGCATACGACCATTGTTTCGGACGAGTGTAGTCGAGGTGTACCCTCGCTTTGCGTCCCCAAGAATAAGCCGGCGACCCGGCATATATGATCAATAAAAGCGCCGATAGTATCCTGATCATGAGAAAACCTCTTTGGTAACTTTCCTGTACCGGTAGCGTGTAACGCCTAAACGAAAGTTTAAGCGTTACACGCCATTAGCCGCATAAAGCTCAGTACTGCTCGTGCTGCTGGTGAAGCACGCCGATAGACTGGTTGTAGTGCAAGCGGTTGATTACCCCCGCAAATCGTCGCGCGATAGAATGCACGATAACAAAGTCCAACTCCTTTACTTCCGGTACCTGCGGAATCGTATCGGTTACCCGAAGCTCGCGTAATCCCGCTTCCTTGTGGCAAGCCACCAGTTCCGGTATAAACTCTTTTCGGAGTTTCAGATGCGAAAGGGCTACGTAGATATCGCGCACGTTGTAATTATCATGAAGCTGCCGGACCGCATTTATGAGTGATTTGCCGGTCACCGTCTCGTCATCGGTGATAATTGCCGTACGTACACCGGTCAAGTCGCCAATGATACCCAGGAGGTTCGCCGTGCCGTGGGCGGTCCGGTACTTGTTGGCAATTGCATAATTGAGATCCATCGCTCCCGCATAATGCACGGTGAACTTTGCCCCCCCCGCATCGGTCGAAACCGCAACCGTATCACTGCGCCCCATCATTCCATCGTACATTTCGACAAACAGAGTCAAACCGCTAAGCGCCACGAATGTCATTTCGGGTTCATAAAAGCCCTGAAGCGAATAGGCATGCGGATGGTGACATAGATGGATATCAGCGCCGGCGATTTTTAATTGATCGGCGAAAAGCCTGGCGAGTGTCGCTTCGCGTTTCATGAACGTAGGCTTGTCCTGGCGAGAATACGGGCTGTAGGGCGTAACGACCGTGATCGTTTTGGCACGGTGGG
>WJJU01000234.1 GCA_014729595.1 Chitinivibrionales bacterium | reverse complement strand
TTGTCGACGAGGAGCTTCTGGCGGAACTCTCGAAAGAGTACGCGGAAAAGCTGGCGATGATCTCGGCCGATATTTTTGCTCTGGCGGGAGAGGAATTCAATTTAAATTCACCCAAGCAAATCGCCGAGATGTTCTTTGGTAAGCTCGAGATGCCCAAGTCGAAAAAGACGAAGACGGGCTTGTCAACCGATGTCGCGGCGCTCGAAAAGCTGGCTCCCGTCTATCCGATCGCGGCGCACCTGCTTAAATATCGCGAGGCGCAGAAGCTTTTGTCAACGTATATCGACGCCCTCCCGCTTCAAGTCAGCCGCGCTACCGGGCGTCTTCACAGTTCACTAAACCAGACGATTACCTCGACGGGAAGGCTTTCGAGCACCAGCCCCAACCTTCAAAATATACCGATCCGCACCGAAGAGGGGCGTCGTATACGAGCGGCGTTTATCGCTCCCGAAGGATATGCCGTCGTGTCGGCGGACTATTCGCAGATTGAACTTCGTATTCTTGCGCATTTGTCCGACGATGCCCGTTTGATCGAGGCATTCGAGAATGGCAAAGACATTCATGCCCAAACGGCGTCGGCGATATACGGCGTATTTCCCGAAATGGTTACCAACGAAATGCGGCGCGCGGCTAAGACGATCAACTTTGGCCTTATGTACGGCATGGGACCAATCAATCTCTCGCGTCAGCTTGGCATTTCATTCAAGAAAGCGCGCGCGTTTATTGATGCCTACTTTTTGCAGTTTCCCTCTATTCAAACACTTATGGATTCTTCGATAGAAAAAGCACGGACCCGCGGTTACAGCGAAACGCTTCTCGGCCGCCGTCGCTACCTCCCCGATATCAACGCCAAGGCGCGTCAGGTGCGAGAAGCCGCGGAGCGCACCGCCGTCAACACCCCCGTCCAAGGCACTGCCGCCGACATCATCAAGATCGCCATGGTCGAAATCCACCGGGAACTTCCCGGCGCTTACCCCAAAGCCGGCATGCTGCTTCAGGTTCACGATGAACTCGTTTTCGAAGCTCCGCTTGCACAAGCCGAACAATTCGCGGACTGGGTAGCGCACAAAATGGAAAGCGCCTATCGGCTCAAGGTGCCGCTCAAAGTCGATGTGGGTGTGGGGGAGAGCTGGGCGGCGGCGCATTGAGCGTTGATCCGAAGTAGATCGGTTAAGAGCCACCTGAATGTGCTACAGTCAGCAAAGGCCGAACGCGAAGGCCTGGATGTAATCCCGCAAACCGGAAGACGGTGCATATCCTCGGTGATAATAGGTGATGAGACGCAACGAATCAGACAGGTCGTCGCGGTTGGGCCTGAGCTGTGGCTCATTTTGAAAGTGGCCATAACTATCCCGTCGCAGCAAAAGTTCCTCGGTATTCAAGCGTGAGGCGGGGAGGGGACCCGAAGGCCATTACGGACGAGGTGTACGGCGGTTCACAATCGACTGCCGCCTGAAGCATGCTTGTGCCGGTGGCGCACAAGAGCCGCGCCGGGACGGTGTGAGTGAACGCCTACCGGGTCCCGCCCAAACAATGCGATTGGATGCCGAGGAGCTTTGCCGGACGGACGATAATTGCCCTTTGTAAAAACCAGGAGGTTTATGGTCGAAAAAAAAGCGTTCAGCGCTCTCGCTTCAAGAGCCCGAATCCGCCCGAAAACCTTTTTTCTAATCGACACAAACCACCATCATGTATTTTCTTGGTCACCATGCGCATTCATTTCACCCTTCGCGGAAGCCGACATAATTCCGACCGCCCCCCCCGGAGCATGGTTCCCGAAGATACCCCCACTCTTACCGTTCACCCAGCGTGAAGAAAAATGTGGCCCCTTTGCCCTCCGCCCCTTCGGCCCATACCGTTCCACCGTGTTTCGTGATAATTCGCTGCACGATTGACAGCCCGATTCCGCTTCCCGCAAATTCCCGCTGGTCATGTGCGCGCCTGAACGGTTCGAACAGTTCGTCGGCGTGTCGAGGATTGAAGCCGACACCGTTGTCGCGAACGTAGAAAGCGCGTGTGCCGCCGCGGTCGACCGAGCCGAACTCGATGCGGGTGCTCTTGCGAGTGGCGGTGAATTTCCAGGCATTGCGTAGAAGGTTTTCGAGTGCGATGGTTATAAGGCCCCGGTCGGCGTGGGCATGGACATTTTCTTGTATTGCATATTCGACCCGCCGGTCGGGATTGCTATTCTTCAGATCGCGGAGGAAGTCACGCACGATCACGCTAAGTAGTACATCCTCGCGTTCTATTCGCTGTCTGCCCGCACGCGATAAACACAGAAGGCTGTCGATCAAACGGCGCATCTTGGCTGTAGAGGCTTTGATATGCCCCAGGATCTGTCGGCCTTCAGTGTCAAGGCATTCGGCATAGTCGTCATGGAGTAAGCCGGTTAGAGTGCTGATGGTGGTGAGTGGATTACGAAGGTCGTGGGAGACGGAGTAGGAAAATGCCTCCAGGTCGCGATTGGCTGCATACAGTGCTTCGGCATGGCGACGCAGAGCAATTCGCGCTTCTTTGCGCTCCGTGATGTCATTGCCGTCAATAAGAACCTCTATTGTCCGGCCGGGCTTCTTATTCGTAATATGCGCACTCCACGAAAACCATATACGGCCGCCGTCGCTTCGCATACCTTCGCTTTCGGCCGAATAGAATTCCATCGGGTTGGTGAGGATCCGTGCGATTAGGCCGCCGTTGTCCATGCCGTCGAAATCGACGGCGGGGATAATCGTGCCGACAAACGATTTCCCGACCACCTCCTCGCGGGCATAGCCAAACAGCTTTTCGCTGAACCGATTAAAGAAGGTGATCGTGCCGTTTTGGTCGATCCCGATGATAATGCTGTTGATTTCTTCGACAAGCTTTCGGTACCGGCCTTCCGACTCTTCGAGGCGCCGGCGCACCATAAATCGCTCAGTGATATCTTCGATCCCGAGGAGTATAAGTCCTGGTTTTCCGTCTTTTCTTTCGATACGGCGGCCGTTGAGCACCATCACCCTTTCGCCGATCCGCTCGAATCGTTGTTGGACCTCGAAGTCATGGAATGAGGTCTGATAGGGGACAATGGTCTCGAGCAGACGACGAAGCGCGGGGATATCCCATTGTCCGCCCCCCACCTCGTAAATGAGCCTCCCCCCGGTTTCTTCGGGCGCAACTTGGAAC
>WJJU01000233.1 GCA_014729595.1 Chitinivibrionales bacterium | reverse complement strand
GGGTCGGGCTGTCTGGCACCGCGCGCCTGGCGAAGTGCGGCGAAGTAGTCTACGCTGACGGCGAGGGTGGGCATACGTTACTCCTGTGCCGGGCGGGCCGGTGAATTGAAGTTATAGTATCAACAACCATAGTAAATTACTTCTTCGTAGGTTGATCAACAATTTCCGAGACATGTACTAAATGAACCCCGTTTCGACGAAAGACCTCTCTAAGACCGCTCAGCGCCGAGATGAACTCCCGTGTTGCGGGGGCGCTAATTAATAGTGTACCTCTTTTTTGGGCAACAAGGCAATGGTGGCGAAGTTGCTCTTGGATTTGAGCGGAATCGATATCGTCATCTATCGAAGAGTTCACGTAAGCATGGGGGACGCCCATCTCGCGCGCCAAATCCTCTACAAGCGAACTTCGCGCTTTCCGAGTGTCTACAAAATAGCCATGCCGTTTTTTTACCTCCCCCAACACAATTTCCATTACCCGTGAATCTTCACAGGCCCGGGAGCCTAAAACATTGCAAAATCCCGAAAACCGTGGTATAATCTTGGCAAAGCGGCCGAGCGTCCCCCGGATCTTCTCTTCCGGGTGGTGTACCATGATCAGCGGGGTCGGTGCCCGGGAAGCGGGAACACTATGTGACTCCAACGGTACGCCAATTACGATTTGTTTATTATATTCCATTGCGGCTTGCGCGGTCCAGCCCGATTTCTCGTGGTCCGGCATAAGTGCCAGCGTCAGAGGTTCGGGAAATGAAAGAATATCCATTGTCCCCTGATCTGCCTTGAACTTGAATCCTTCAAGCAATATAGCCATCTTTGCGACGGCGCTGAAGTACCTTTGTGCGCGGGTTATGGTCAGGACAGTCAAAGGGGCATTATCCTTGCTGCTGCTAAATGTGACCTTGCAGACGCCGCTTGGTCGGTCGAGTACACAATCTGTAACACGATACGAGGTGCCTTTCGTGCTTTGAGCAATATGCCAGATCACCCATTCAAGCGGTCGTCCCCGCGGAATCGAAGCGTCGATCTCACGTAGGGTATCTTCAAGGAAAAAGCGTGTTTCGATTTCTTCATCTTCGGCCTCAAGTTCCGCAAGAACTTGGAACAGGTTGGATTCGAAACGGCTCAGAGGCTGTGCTTTCGTCTCGGCGGCCGAGGAATCGGCAAAGAACCGTCGCCCGGGCGCCCCGTGAAAATCGGCGGGCAGCACGAACAGGCGAAGTGCCGCGAGGCCTGCGAGGATACCAACGAAAATCGCAAATATTTTTATCAGTGAACTCAATTTCATAGATGTCGGCCGAAGAGCGGGCGAACGAAGGCGACGCCGGGATGGCACAGTGCACGAATGTGTTAAAAAATAAGAAATTGCTTCGTGCCAGACGTTAGGGATGAGGAAGTCGCATCATTCCAACAACAATCGCGGCCGGTGTTTTTGTTGAATTACGCGGTCCGGAGCGGTCGTTGATCCACTTTCAGCGCCTCGGACTTCGTAAGACTTGATGGGTTTAGAGCCGACACGCCGTCTTCATACACCGGGGTCAGAGCAATGAATTTTTCCATGCACGTATCTGTAACCGACATCGTGCTATTCCATTATCGGCAAATCCAATGAGCGAAATTGCCAAAATTCGGGTGCCTGTGATTCTGGGGCCGACGGCGGTGGGGAAAAGTGCGGTAGCCCTGCGGATTGCCGAGGAGGAGGGATTCGAGATCCTCTCGTGCGATTCGCGTCAAGTATACCGAGGTATGGATATCGGAACGGCTAAACCAACCCCGCGGGAACAAGGGCGTGTTACTCATTGGCTAATCGATATCCGAGAACCGTCTGAATCCTATAGTGCCTATGGTTTTGCCGTCGATGCCGCCGAGGTGATTCGTGAAAGCGCAAGGCGCGGGGCGAAAATACTGATTTGCGGCGGTACCGGCCTGTATTTTCGATTTCTCACCGAAGGAACCGGTCCAAAGGTCCCAACGGATATTCCTTTTCGTGAACGTTACCTTCAAAAGGTGCACAATGAAGGGCCCGAAACTATATTTAAAGAACTGGAGCAGGTTGATCCCGAAACCGCGGCCCGTCTGCACCCCCACGACACGCAGAGGGTCATTCGCGCGCTCCAGGTGTTTCACAAAACAGGCGTAGCCTTATCGGTTCATCGAAAGCGGACCCGCGGCCCGTCGGATATTGAGTTTCACGTCTTTGTATTAACACTTGAGCGAAACTCTCTCTACGAGCGGATCAACAAGCGCGTTGACTGTATGATCGACGCGGGGCTGTGGGAGGAGTTTTGCACATTAAGGCGACACGGGTTCGGACCTACCGACCCCGGAATGCAGTGCCTCGGCTACAAGGAACTTACGGAAGTGGAACGTGGCAGCCGAAGCCTTACCGAAACAATTGATATCATAAAGCGGAACACTCGCCGGTTTGCCAAAAGGCAGACCACATGGTTCGCACACCAGACGCAGGGTCTACGCGTGGATGTTGCGGAGAGCGGATGCTACAGTAGAATCAAGAAAACGACACGGGAGTTCATGGAAACCTGATCACGGGCACCAATGAGGGTGGATCATTTTGTAATCATGCTCTCCGTCGCCTGTCGACAACCAATCATTGAGGTATACCCTTACTATTTTTTTTCGAAAGGAGCTTTTCCACATGAGCAACGCAGATCCTCAGAGGGGGAATGGTAACCGCACCAGGCCCAATTCGCCCAGTTTCAAAGACAACAAAAGCCCTAACTACAGCCCATCGGCAAGCTATAACTACAATCCGTCCGGACAGGTCAACTATCAGACTCCTCAACAGAACAATCAGAATCAGCATCAGCCACAACACTCGCGACGCCGTAATGACCGTCACAAGAAAGAAAACTCAACTATGACCGATCGCCTGGCGAAGCAGAATGATGTTATTATTCGTTTGCTTAAAGAAATTCGTGATCGTCTCCCGCAGCCGGGGCAAGGCGGAGGACAAAATGCGCAAGGACGTCCGTACAAGCGGCGCGTACTCCGTGACCAGGATGATCACAGGGGAAACAATGACTATGCTGTCGGCGATGAATGCCGTAATCATTCGTCCTATTCCTCCGAAGACATGTCCGACGGCCGGGATTCGGAAGGGGATCAATCGTATAATGGAGTTGAACGCGCCGATGAAGAACAGGTGGAGCTTTCTTGAGCGGGTATACGTGGTGGCGTAAAGCCGTTACGTACGTTTCAACTTGTCCCCGCCGCACACGCCTTCCGCGATAAAGCCGGGGGTGAATGCCGGCTTATCATAAAAGGTGAAAAGTTATTGCCGTTCCAAGCCGATAACTACTAGTGCCGGCGTATCGCTTTGGCGGAAAAGAGCGGAAGATACGGACTGAAGGCATACGTCGCATTGTAATCGCCCGGATTGCCGGTACATTAGAATAGATTGAGGAATTCTCCGTTCGCTAGCGAATCTCGGGGGAAAGTCGGCCGCTTATGTTGGTACGGCATTGTACCGATTTTCGCCGGAATACACCGGAATACAGTCGTTTTACGCGAAGCAGTACCTCGCGCAGTGTCTGTTCCGTCGCCTGTTTATTCCCCGCTTTCGAGGGGGAAAGACCCGGTTCGGTCTCGGGACGTATACGACCGTGATCGAACGATAAGCGAGGACGATGACAAGCGAGGCCGAGGAATGCGGCGATGAAAATTGGAGCAATAACGTTCGGCCCGAGCGTCCGAGGTCGGTTTGTGCTGACGGGAATAATTGCAGCGGCATTGTTCTGTGCCGCAAACGGAAAAACGCGTTGGAGTTCCATCTATCTGGTGCCTGATGCCGACATGCTCGACGGTGGGCAGTTTTTAGTCGGTTTCAACGGCTTTGTATCCAAAGACACCACCGAAAAAAGCTCGATCGGGCAAACCTACCTGCTTCGGCTCGGCATAATCGAGTGGGTGAATATCCACTTGGGATACGCCGGCGGTCCAACGGTCGGTTTCAAAGCCCGGATTCTTGGAGAAACCCGGCCCCTGATACCTTCGCTGTCAATCGGGGCTCATAATGTATTCACTCACAAAGAGGCCCATTATTATCGTTACGAGAGCGAGAGCGATCCGGAGACGGAGCTGTTCATTGCTTTGGGGAAAAGCTTCGAAACCGTAAAGGCTCGTTTTCACGCCGGTGTGCAGACCGTGCCTCGTTCTGAATCGGAGGCGTTCAATCCTTACTTTGCGCTCGAGAAATATTTCGGGCTGGGAATCTACTCATCCTTCATCCTTCACCGTCGAGATCGTGCATTCCGCGGATCGGCTTTCCTTAACTGGCGATTATTCAAAAACCATGTGGAACTCTGCGCCGGCGCCGTCGACCTTCAGGATCTCTTTATCGACCATGAAGACGGGATAAGTCCTTCGCTGGTACCCGACCAACCGGCGGGATTCTCCCGCCCCGGTATTTGGATTGGTATTCGTTTTCAACATGCGATCGGATTGGGCCGGGCGGGAGGATTTGCTTCGGTGGAAGACAGGCTCGCGCGGCAAGATGATCGGATCGGATCGCTTGAGTCCGAGCTTGACAGCATCCGTCTTCTGCTGGATCGTACTCATCAATCGATTTCGGCCGTCGAAAAATCAGTACATGGGTTGGCCGACAGTATCGGGGGGCATTCCGGCAAACTTAAAGCGATTATGCTCGACAAGATCGTTCGACTCAAGAGCCTCTATGAGGTTGATCGTTTTGAGCCGGAGAAAGTGCGACGGGTGGCGGCGGAGATTGTCGGTTTCGGTGATCGCGCCGTGCCCGCCCTCAAAGAAATTCTTCTTGATCGCAAGGTAGACCGTCGGTTACGAATGCATGCCGCTTCGATGCTCGGAGAAATTGGAAACAAAACGGCTTCGGACGCCTTGCTTGATCTTTTAACACAAACGGGCGACACCGAAATTAAGGTTGAACTCCTGATTGCTTTGGGGAAAATGAACGAAACCCGGGCGATGTACCTTATGGAGCAGTTGGCCAACGATCCTGATGACGCCGTTGCGCTTGCCGCACAGGAAGTGCTGCGGCGAATGGCGGAGCGTACGGGTGCCCGGATTACACCGGGAACCTCGATGCGGGAAATCGACCGCGGCGCCGCCGCAAAGCCCAAAGGCGCGAATCTCGATACCACCACCGAGAGCGGCTCGCAGGTGCCACCGGTTGCAGGTCCCTCAAGTCCAGCCGGCACCGAAATTTCGCCGGACGCGCCGGTAGACACTCTCCCGCGAACACCTGCGCCGCGGGCCAACCCTCGCCCCTCAACCAATCGTTTCGGCGGCACCTCACCCCGCCGGCCGTCGTCACCTCGGGCGCCGACCCCTCCCGCCGCGCCGACCGCCCCGCCACGGCAAGAGTCCGAAAATAGCCCGGTACCGAT
>WJJU01000232.1 GCA_014729595.1 Chitinivibrionales bacterium | reverse complement strand
GCTGCCAAGCGTTCCCCACAACCGCTCATCAGTCTTTGCGCCGGTTATCCAACCAATAAACGATTTTCGCGACGTGCCGATAAGAAGTGGGTAGCCCATTTTCAATAATGAATCCAATTTCCGCAGTATGACGATATTGTCGACAAAGCGTTTGGCAAAGCCGATACCGGGATCAAGGATAATATTCGTGGCCGCCACGCCGGCGTTCCTGAACTTCTCGACGGAAGCGGTTAACTCCTCACATACTTCCGCTATCACATCATCGTAGTGCGGTGCATGCTGCATGGTATCAGGACGCTCTCGGCTGTGCATGAGCACGACCGGGCAGTCTCGTCTCGCCGCCAACGGCGCCATGGCGTCATCGAATCGTCCGGCGCTTATATCGTTTATCCAGTCGGCGCCGGCGTCCAACGCCTGCTCGGCTACGACCGATTTTGTGGTATCGACACTAATGGGAATGGGGGAGAATGCTCGGACGGCACGAACGAGAGGCAGCACGCGGGAAAGCTCACGATCCGTATGTACCGGCTCCGCCCCGGGCCTGGTGGATTCCCCGCCTATATCGAGGACATCGGCTCCCTCGTTAATCAGGACACGAGCGTAATCGGCCGCCGCGGACAACGAATCGAACCGCCCGCCGTCATAAAAAGAGTCGGGCGTTACATTAAGAACGCCCATGACAACGAACGGCTTGTCAAGAACAAAGAGCGATTTACGGCGCCCTGCATCCGCCAACCGTTTCATCCTTTCTTTGGAATATTAACTTCACCGAAGAATGAGGGCGCGGCGCATAATTCCCGCGCCCCTCTTCGGCGAAGGTTAGGACCGCCCGCTTTCTCGACGGTTATCGTCCGATCCGTTTTGATTGGAGTCCACCAACTCGGTATCGTCGGAAGGGACCGCAACGCCGGAGTCTTCGGGCTTATCACGTCCATTGGCGCCGACCTCGCCGGCATTGGTCTCATCGCCGCTTCCCGCAGGCTCCGTGGATGGTTTTTTGCGCGGCGGGATGGTGCGTGATCGTTTGACTTCATCGAGAGTTTCGCCCCGAATCACTTTCATTACCTCTCCGCGATCAAGCATCTCATGAACGAGCAGTGCTTGAGCCAATCGTTCGAGTTCATCGTTATGGTCCTCGAGTATTTTGCGTGCCCGACGATGCTGCTCATCGATAATGCGTCGCATGAGCGAATCGATCGTTTCGGCCGTTTGCTCGGAATAGTCCCTCTGCCGCGTGATTTCACGGCCCAGAAATACCTGTTGATCCTTTTTCCCGTAACTCAGCGGCCCCAATTCATCGGTCATCCCAAAGTCGCAGACCATGTTGCGCACCATGTCGGTAGCTCGCTTTATGTCACTATAGGCACCGTTTGACTGGGTTCCGAACGTTATTTCTTCGGCAACTCGACCGCCGAGCGACATGCAGATAACATCGAGGAAATATTCCTTGGTATGGCTGAACTTGTCCGCTTCGGGTAGCGAAAACGTCACGCCAAGCGCGCGTCCCCGCGGTATGATCGTCACCTTGTGCAGAGGATCGGCCTCCGAGCAATAGATGTTACAGATAGCATGACCGGCCTCATGGTAGGCGGTATTGCGTTTTTCCTTATCGGACATAACCATGCTCTTGCGTTCGGTACCCATCAGGACCTTGTCCTTAGCCTCTTCGAAATCAAGCATTGTCACCGTCTCTTGCCCGAATCGCGCCGCCATAAGCGCCGCCTCGTTCACCAAGTTTGCCAGATCGGCGCCAACAAAACCCGGTGTTCCGCGGGCGATCGTCGCCAGATCGACGTCGGAGCCCAGCGGAATGCTCTTGGCGTGCACTTTCAGAATCCCCTCTCGCCCCTTGACGTCGGGCATATCGACCACCACCTGACGGTCGAATCGTCCCGGTCGCAAAAGCGCGGGATCCAGGACGTCGGGTCTGTTGGTTGCCGCGATTAAGATGACGCCCGAGTTCTCTTCGAACCCGTCCATCTCCACCAACATCTGGTTGAGCGTCTGCTCGCGTTCATCATGCCCGCCGCCCAGGCCGGCGCCCCGCTGGCGGCCGACCGCGTCGATCTCGTCGATAAAGATGATGCACGGCGAATGTTTTTTGGCGGTCTCGAACAAATCACGCACGCGCGAAGCTCCCACACCCACGAACATCTCGACAAAATCGGAACCGCTCATCGACAAAAAGGGAGCACCGGCTTCACCGGCGACGCAACGCGCCAAAAGAGTCTTACCCGTCCCCGGAGGTCCCAGCAGCAATACGCCCTTGGGTATCTTTCCGCCAAGGCGTTTGAATTTTTTGGGGTCTTTGAGAAAATCGATGATTTCCTCAAGTTCCGCTTTGGCCTCCTCGACACCCGCGACGTCGGCAAAAGTGCTCTTGGGCCGGTCCATCGGCTGCATTTTGGCGCGACTTTTGCCGAACGAGAAAACCCCTTTTTGGCCCGCCTGCAT
>WJJU01000231.1 GCA_014729595.1 Chitinivibrionales bacterium | reverse complement strand
TTCAACACCACACTTGCGACGGCACAAGGCCGTAAATTGTCGTACCCGGTTACCCTTAAATACAACTCCCGCATTACGGCACACCAGCGTGCGTCGTGGGTTGGTCTTGGTTTTGAGCTTGATGTTCCGTATATCGAGCGGGAGGTCAATGGGTATCCTGATGAATTGAGTGGTCGGACGAAGATTGAGTGGGCGGGATGGGAACAGATGGAATTTAGAGAGCTCAAAGAGAAGCTCGCGCCCGCACCATACCCGTCTATGGGAGATGAGTTTCCGCTCATGTTAACCGATTATGAATCTTACCGCAGCCTTATCCCACATGGGTACCATTTTACGGAGTACGAGGGTGAGCCGGATGAATGGTACGGTTGTTTTTCTTCGGGCGATAGGTGGTACATACCAGAAGGCTCAAATACTATGTGCATAGATCTTGGCGATTTGATGTATCCTGATTATCATGGCAGGTATTGTACCTATACCGAAAGCCAAACCAAGCAGGATCGGTATACGCTGTATTTGGGGGGAAGCTCTGGCGGAGGAACGCCTTTTTTCTTCGCTAATTCATACACTGGCAGCGACAAAAACCTGATCCCTGCAACTATGGATGGGAGCCTAATCTCCATAGCGGAGCCCGTCATGGGAGACTATGGCATTGAGAAGTGGGTCATCAAGGATGCTAACGGAACTGAGTACGTATTTGACAAAGTTATTTACGAAATGCCATACCAGATGGAAGAGCCGCGTGATTTTGATGAAGCGAGCATAGTGTATTGGTTCAACAGCGAATGGGCTGGGCGACCGAATCAGCATCTTTTTACCTCGCTGCGTCGCCTTGCTCCAGATAATTTGATCTATGGGGTCCGTTGGTATTTGTCTTCGATGAGATCGTACGATGGGGATGTTATACGGTTTGAATATTATGAGGAGCCTTTAAACGATTGGCCAGTGGAAAATCCCACCATCGAGCTCAAAGATGTTCCGTATTTTGCCGATTTTTCTTCGGATAAGGGCCATGATGGCGAGCCGTGGGAAATCGATATGAGCAAGCCCGGCAATGATGTTACTATCCAAGGTGTCCTGCGGGACAAAACCACTCAGCGTACCATTTTGACGCCCAAAAAGATCGAAAGCGACTTGCAGCGCATCGTTTTTGAGCGCGCAACTACCGCTGATACGCGAGCGGACATTGGCGCGTTAGGCCGTGAGAAACTTGTGGGACTGCGTGTAGAGAACAAAGCAACCGGAGAGGTAGTCAAGCGTGTTGAGCTTGAATACAATGCCAGGGGACTTTTAGCTCCAGATCATCGCTATTGTAAGGATGATATCACGGATAAAGGACTTCTGCAACTGCAGGAGGTCTACGAGTGTCCCGGTGCCTCAAGCCAAAAGCGACGGCGGCTGTATCGGTTTGATTATTTAGAAGAGGATACTTTCAAGGATAGATTTGGGACAGTTAAAGCGGTGGTGAATCGTATCGAGGATGTTTCCGGAAAGGTTTTGGGGTACACCTATGAACCCGGCCATGTTGATCGTTTAACGAATGGTTATGATCCCGGCTATTCGCTAATGGAAAATGGGTTACGTATTAGTCGTGTGGTTACAAAAGCAAAAACTGCCTCATCTGATCTGGTTTCCTCGCTTAGCTATGCCGAGGGAGAACTCAATTTCAATCCTATTTTTCTTGGCAGTGATTTCAAGTACGCCGACATATGGCTGGAGATGCGAATGGAGATCCCCCTGAAGTGGGAACAAAATCAGGGTTTTACCCTTTCGCTTGAGGATAACTATCAAGTGCATTACGGCCGCGTGGAGGTATCAACACCTGGAGCGGGAAAAAAAATATATCAGTATTATACCTCCGCCGATGAATTGGAGAAAGACGATGGCGGCAGATATAGCCTTGCCGATGAACATAATATTTACAACGTTAACCAAGAGTTCCGCTACCGTTTAAAATCGGTTTCGCACTATGGAGAAGATAACACAACCATCCCAGTTAAGGCAACGCAATACACCTACAAGGCATATACAACGCCTATGCAATATGAGAAGCCGACAACACATGCTTTGCGTTTTCGATTTCAGGTGATTGATTATGAAGATAATTCATCCTTCAACTCTTACTGCCTCGCGCCGTTTCCTGAGGATGACCCTGAGCAGTGGACCTCGGGTAATTTCGAATACGGCATGGAGGGCGGCACGATGTTTCGGCAGGTGCGGGTGCTTATGTCAGAGAAGGTGGTAACCAAAGACGGGGTATCATTGCATACGGATAGAATATTCAATGATAGCGGTCAAGTCAGCGAAGAAAAGGTTCACGATGGCGGCGGAGGAACACCGGCATCAAAGGCGCGGTATACCATTTACCAGTATGGTCACGAGCTCCCTGCGGAATCTGGGGACAATAGCTTTGTTCTTCATCATTTGTATACGCCGGTAGTGGCAAAGAGTGTACACAGCTTTGAGCGTGTGTTCGTAGAAAAGATCCAGGATCCATGGACATACAAGTATACATATATCTATGATACAACCATGGTGCAGCTCCGACGGCAAGAGACCGCCTGGGGGCTTGCGAGCACGACGCCTGAAATCGACAATAGCCTCATGTGGTATCCGGAGAAGGATAAGGTATGGCGTGATGATCGCCATCCAAGTATGGTTGTTGACCGCGAGATCGTGCGGCGTAGTGGCGTATGCCGCGGCGCGGTTGTCGAGGAGCTTGTCAATGGCAGTACGCTGCGGGTTTCCTCGGTCTGGCGGGGTGATCGTCATTTAAAGGTTGGCGCCATTTTGAATGCGGGCTTTTTAGAGAGCTCTGTTTTTACCTGTGACTACGACCTTGATGAAGACGGGTATTTCGATAAAGAAAATGGATGGATACACAGCGATGGAGAGGTGCCGTCTGGTGGAGTGCTTGAAGTAACGGATGCCAAAAAGCATTTCGGTGAGAAATCGCTGCATGTTAAAAACGCAAAGGCCGCGGTCAAGCGCATTGAAATTAGCAGTAAAGATGATTCGTTCCGCCGTTCGGCGTGGGTGTACCCGCTCAATACTAACCCGATACGCTTTGCCGCCCAATTAGTATTGAATGAATCCGGGCAAAACGCGGGTTACGATTATGTGTACGATCAATCGAAGGGTTTAAAAGTCGGCATGTGGCAGCTCGTTGAGTACGAGTTTACTATTGATGAGCCGGTTAGCGGTAGTGTCGAAGGCTTGACTATTGATGGCAGGGGTGGGGACGGTGTATACACCTGGATTGGGAACCACCCGGGTGCGCCGGTGGCGGAATTTTATATCGATGATATCCGCTTCTATCCCTCCGACGCTCTGGTTACCACCACCTACTACGACAGCAAATGGCGTAAACCGCGATTGACCGTTGACGCGAACAACAATCCCTCCCGGCTTGTTGAGTACGATGACTACGGGCGGCCGGTGCGGTGGTATAAGATCGATAAGACTCGATCGGCAGGGGAAAGCGCTTATAAGAAGCTATTAGAAGAAAAAGAGTATCATCTTGCCGGCGAACTCGCACCGGATGAAGGCGTACGGGTTCTTTATCCTAATGGAGCAGAGACGCTCAAGGAAGGGCAGACCATATTTATAGAATGGATGGGGGATACGGAGCATTACAGCCGTGCGGAGCTAAGCTTGTCTACCAATTCAGGCAAGACCTGGCAGGTGATAAACACTGGCGCTGATGTGCGTTCTGTCGATAAGGAATGGCGCAATTATCCGTGGACAGTCCCTAATGGGGTTGCAAGCGAGAATTGTTTTATACGCATAATACTCGATAATGGTGCTTCGCAGAGTGCGATGGATATTTCCGATGCAGCATTTGTTATAGAGCGCTAAAGACTGCAAACACTTATTCGCGACCATGCTTTTTAGCCCGCGCATCGGTATGGAAGAAAAAAACGATGGCCACTTTCATCCTTTCCCTAATCCCTTTCTTCCTCGCCTTCCTGCTCGTCACGGCAGTCATGCTCGGCGGCGGGCATATTCTTTCGTGGTTCTTTTAATTTTCGCTTTTCGAGGGAACGTTGGTGAGCCTGTGCTCAGCGCTTGAGGAGCAGTGGTAATCGGATGAGGACGAGGACGAGGATTTTGAGGCGTTAGATGAAGATTTGATTGTTGCGGATTTCCCGGTCAATCGCGAGGATCGTCGTGAGGCGGCGAATGCGTTGTGTTGGTGTGGGAGTGGTCGGAAGTTTAAGAATTGTCATGGTCGGGAGCGTGGGGGGAAGCGTAGGTGAGGGGGGCATGACATGGTAGCCGCCGCTGGTCCCGAGCGCCGGATTATTGTAGCCTTTCGTGTTTCCGCTCCTAAGCCGCTTGGGCATAGCAGTAGCCGCGCTGATCCCGAGCGCGTAATGTGGTTGATATCCTGCGGTGCTTTCGCTCCTCGGAAAATAATGTAGGCGGAGCCGGCGCCCACCGTCCGTGGCTGGTCGCCTTTTACATAAGGCGCGTTATGTGTCCGTTCCGTCCCGATCGGGCGTCCAGCCCTCCTCGGGACTCCACCCATCCACGCTCCACGTGGCTGTCACATAACAACCTTATGTAAACTTCCGCATTATTATAGCCCCCGCCCGCCCTCTCCGCTCCCCGAGATTTTTGGGGATCTCGGGGAGCTGGGCATAGTATTTGGGCTGTCCCGTCCGCCCCTGTGGGGCTCCATTTTTGGGATTCTTTTTCTTTTCGTTGCTTCTGGGTTGTTTTTTCGCTGCCGCTGTGAATGTCGGTGGGAAATGTTTTTCCGGTGATTATGGGAAATTATTTTGCGGTGCCTACCGCAAGCGGCTATCGTTTATGATCCTTGATCACCAACTGAGTGCCTTCCATGGCCACTTCGACCAGTTGCCTCTCGCGCCAACCGAGTTTTTCGATGAAATCGGCGGGAATGGTGACGTAGTAGGTGTACTTGCCGGTTTTGGTGATTTTGCGGAGCTTTTCGCTTTTGCTCCCGTGTTTTCTTTTCGTTGCCATGGGTTGCGAGCTCCTTGGGAAAAGGTGGGTTTTATAAACAGTACGTACTATGCTACGTAGTGTTTTGTGTGGGGTGATTTTTCTTGGTATGGTCGATAAACGAGATCGGCAGGAAACGCAAGAGCGGCGAAAGAAAGAAGGGGCTGACGCGATAGCGCGGTTTTTCCGGCGAGCCCCTTGAGGGGTGGGGGTGATATCGTGCCGGCTTGGGTGATGCGGCCGAAGTTTGCATAATACTAGTTTTGCGGCGGAGCGCGACCCGTGCACGAGGATGGTGCATGGGCGTAAAACTAGTATTATGTAAAGCGACATGCCAGGGACGGCAACGGAGCGTACTTCGGCCGGCTACCTTTTGTGTCCGAGGAGCACAGGGCGCATGCCCGAGCACCACAGCTACTGTGTTCCTTGGAAGGATCCTACCTTATTATTTCTGGTGATCGTGAACTCATGGTGAATCGAGGAGCCGCTGTGGGTAACCGGTGAGCCGCGACATCATTCGAAGATGTCGGGGTCATGGGTTATCCATGGCGGCGGGCTGGTGGGTTGGGTGGATCAAATTGCCTATGGTCAATAAGTGGTTAGCAAATGCTTTGTGGGTCGCTCATGTTGTTTTTGGTGATTGCGTTGCTCTTTGGTCCCTATATTTGTACGTTTTTTCTAAGGACTCAATCATGTTAGTTATGGTTTTTTGGTCCTTAGGGTCAAATTGTTCGACAGCTCTCATCTTTCTTTTCAAGTACGCCTTTTTCGGAGCACCACGTGGCCTCTTAATTTCTTTGAGGCCAAGTAGTTCATCTGCAGAAACATCAAGCGCCAATGCAATCTCTGCTAATTTTGTTGCAGGGATACGTTGCGATTCTCGTTCATAATAGGTGATAACCCGTTGGGTTACTCCAATGGAATCGGCAAGCATTTGTTGCGTGAAGCCCTTGGCTTTCCGTGCTTGTGCAATTCTATGACCAATGTTTACTTCCATGAGTAAGTATCCTCAATAGTATTCCTAATGCACTTATCGAATAAAAAATAAGTACCATTTTCGAATTTTTTCCTATTTTGACTTGCATTTTATACGAAAATCGAATATTTTATAGTCAGGGTAAAAAAAATTGCATTTGCCCTTGACAGCTTTTCCCGAAGTCTCTTCGAAAACAAAAAAAGGCCGCCCGGTGTCCTCGCCAAAGTTCACCCGGTCGGCCTCATAAATCCACGCCCGAAAGGGGGCGCATAGATGGTAGAAAAATACACCATTGCACCGAGTTCGGAAACAGAGCGGTCGGTTTTGACCAGTGATGTGTATCTTGCGGCTTACCTTCTTACCCAGGACTGCCGGCTTGCGAAAGTGATGCGCAATGAGCGGCGCCGGGTGTCGTTTTTGGTTGAGGGGGAGTCTGCGAGAGTGCTTCGCCGTCGGTACCGCCGTGGTCCGGTGTCGGTGAACATGCGCTTCCTGCGGGATAAAGTACTCACCCTTCGCCGTTTAATGAACGGCAAGCATCCGGCTTCGCCTCATAGTGGGGGACAGCCCGGATGTGAAAGGAGCGCACCATGTCCCACAAAATCCGCGGCGAGCTCATCCCCGATGAGATAGTCGAAAGTGTCAAGCGCAATACGTCTATTATCGCCCTTGTACGCAAGCACGGTATCAAAGTAGTTCAAAAAGGGAAATCCCACCTGGCGGTGTGCCCGTTTCATCCGGATACGCAGGCCTCGATGTCACTTGATACCAAGCGCAACCTCTTTCACTGCCTTGCCTGCAATGCCTCGGGCAATGTGATCCAGTTTGTGATGGAGTACGAGAAGGTGACGTTCCCCGAGGCGATAGAGAAACTGCTTGCGGTTAAACCGGCAGCGAAAGAAGAGGCGGCGAAAAAGGAAAAGGAGACCACGCTCACACCACCCGCGCCTGCTCTTTCCACCGCAGAACGTACCGCCTTGCTCGAACGGATCGTGGAACAATCGGTCGAATCCCTGCGCAATAGCGACACCGCCCGGCGGTATCTGGAAAACCGCGGCCTGGATCCACTCACACTCCTTGAAAGCTACACCATCGGCTACCACGAACCCGAGGTGTTCGCTCTGCTCGCCGAAACCGAGCACGCCAAACTCGAGACTCTCGGTATCGCCACCGATGGCCGGAGCCTATTCGCCGGGTGTCTCATGTACCCTACCCGTAAAGAAGGACGGGTCGCCACCATCTACGGCCGCAAAGCAGATGATGCGGGAGTCGGCCGCCATTACCTTTTACCGGGCAAACGCGAGGGGCTGTTTTTACCGGCAGCAGGACTTAACCCACAAAAAGCGGTGGTGCTCACAGAATCGATTATCGATGCCCTTTCCCTTTTCGTCGCCGGGATCACCAATGTGCTGCCGCTTTTAGGGGTCAATGGTTTTTTACCGGATCACTTGAGCTACCTCAAAGAGCAATCTTTTAATGGGGTCTATATCGCACTCGATGGGGACCAAGCGGGCAACCGCGCGGCTGCGGCACTCAAAGAGCGTTTGGCAGGGGAGGGGATACCGGCCACGGTGATCACCCTGCCGGAAAATAAAGACCTCAACGACCTTCTGCGGGAGCGTGGAGCAGAGGGGCTGCGTCAGTGGATGAGTGAGCAGGTTACGGACCCGGCAGCACCGCCCTATACCATTAGCGAGGATGATGACTATCTCTATATCTTGTTCGATGGTCGCGAGTATCGTATCCGGGTGCAGAGCCCGCATGCGATGGATAACCTTCGGGTGGGCGCCAAAGTCTACTATTATAATAGGAAAGAGCGGTTCCATATCGATACGCTCGACCTGTACCAAAACCGCGGGCGTAGTTCGTTTATCAGCCAGACCGCCGAGGTTTTAGACTGCAGCCGCGACACCATCATCCGTGATGTTAATACGATTATTACGATCCTTGAAGAGCGACGTCTGGAGGCTCGCCGCAAGGCCAATGAACCCGTGGTCTACCAGCTCAGCGACAGCGAGCGTGCCGAGGCGCTTGAATATCTTAAAAAACCCAAGCTGCTCGAGCGTATCGCCGATGACTTTGCTGCTTGCGGCATGATCGGCAATCGCAATAACTGCCTTCTTGCATACATGATCAGCCTCTCGCGGCTTCTGCCCACCGCCTTAGGTGGCTTGATCGTCTCGCGCTCCGGTGCGGGGAAAACGTTTATGCAAGACATGGTCGCCTCGTTTTGCCCCGAAGAGCGGCGGGTGGAGCTGACTCGCATGACCGGGCAGAGCCTGTTTTATGAATCACGCACCGGGCTCAAGCATAAGCTTTTGTCAATAGAAGAAGATGAGGGGATGAAAGACGGGATGTATGCGGTCCGTACGCTGTTAACCCGTCAACGGTTGCAAATTAGAAGCGTTGGCCGTGACACCAAGCGCGATGATCGACTGGGGACGTTCGATAACACTGTCGAGGGTCCGGTCAGTGTATTAATCTCCAGCACCAACTTCTCGACCTTCAACTTCGAGACGGCGAACCGATTCTTTGTGATGCATCTCGATGAAAGCCCAGAGCAGACCCGCAAGATCTTAGCCCAGCGCAAGCGCCTTGCCGGTGTCGAGGGGTTACGGCTCAAAGCACGGCGGGAGCGTATCGAAAAACTTCACGCCAATATCCAGCGCCTTCTCAAATCCCAAGCGCTCAGTAATGCGGTTGACAGTATCGGGATCGAATACCCGCCGGAGCTACTCAATGCGCGCCGGGAAAGCGAGAAGTTCGATATCTTGGTCAAAACCGTAGCGCTTCTGCACCAGTACCAGCGGCCACTGAAGGAGGAACGGCATCACGATGGGCTGTATCGGTTTTTGGAAGTCACCTCAGAAGATATCGAAGCGGTGATGAGTTTTGCGGGAGATATTCTCTCGCAATCAATTAGTGAACTACCCAAGCTCTGTCGGGAGCTTTTAGTGCAGGTGCATGCCTTGGTGGATGAGAAATACCGTACCGAGGTACGCAGCATACAGGAACTCAAACGCTGGCAAGTCACCTTTACCCGTAAAGAAATCAAAGATCGCTGTGGGTGGAGTCGGTGGCATGTGGAGGAGCATCTCAAGGAGCTTGTGGAAGCCGGCTATATCAGCCCGCGCATGGGTCGCAAGGGTCAACGGTATGCGTATTGTCTTGTTGAAGAATCGATCCCGGCACTCCCGGTTCTTCGTGCAAAAGCCCCGCACAAAGGAGCTCACCCAAGGCAGTCAAGCAAAACTTGCTAAACGTGCAGGAACGTGCGGGAAAACTTGCTGGTGCATAACGCCCTATCTATCAATGACTTACAGAGACTTGTCGGTTGCAGAGAAAAAGAATATATAGGCATGTGGAAAGCAAACACGACAGCATACGAATCGACTATGAGCGTTAGTATACAAATCATCATCATTAACCCCTACTCATGGAGGCACAATCATGAGCACCGAAACGATCAACTGCTTGTCGCAGTTGTTGTGGGAGGAGGCGGAAGGGATCCGCCGGGCGTTAGGACATATTCGTTTGCATGAAGAGGATGGGGATGGGCTTTTGACCGCTGCGATTAGTGGGGTGGAGGATGCCCTGCAGCTTCTCATGGAACTGTGTTTTATCGTCGAACCGCTTGTGGTCGGCGGGATTTTATCGATTACGTGGCGGGTGATGCATCGGGCGGAGTGGGCAATCACCCAGCTTGCTTTTGAGCATGAGCACTACCGCAGTCTTGTGCCCACCGTGACCACCTTTAAGGAGCATGTGCTGCAAGCATTCTACGAAGCAGAAAAGGGCGAACTATGAACCGCTTCCACCACTTCGATGTTGTGGCCGCGTGGTATGCCGACTACTTGGCTACCCGCGGCTACCGTCCGCGCACGATCGCCGCCTATCGCTTTGAGCTTTCTTTCTTTCGTCGCTACCTGGCTGCGGAAACCACGGCAGATGATCTCGAGGAGCTTGATACGACACTCGTGCAGGGCTATATCACCTGGCTCTACCGCGGGGACCGCGCGCCCGCCACGATCCACCATAAGTGTGCCGCACTGGTCAACTTTTTTGGCGCACTCTACGAAGAAAACAAGTTCTATCGGGATCTACGTACCGCAATCACACTTCCGAAGATCGGCAAGCGCCTTCCTACAGGGATGCTCAGTGAAGAAGAAATGCGCACGCTTTTTATCCATTTAGAACGCAGCGTCGACCTCCCGGCGATCCGCTCGCTCGAAGAGGCGATCTGCATGCGGGATCTTGCCATGATGGAGATCCTTTACTCAACGGGGATGCGGCTGAGTGAACTCATTGGCCTGCGGCTCGATGATATTAAAAGCAGCGATGGGCTCACGCATATCCGCGACGGCAAAGGGGGGTGGGATCGGATCGTGCCCATTGGCGAGCACGCCCTTGCGGCGACCATGCGGTATATCCGCGATACCCGGCCGCTTCTTGTTGGCCGCACACCCACCGATGCGCTTCTGTTAAGCCGTCGCGGCACGCCTACATCCATGCAGTGCATCCGCGACTCCCTTGCCCGTGTCCTACGCCGCGCGGGAATCAATCGGCATATCACCGTCCACGGTATCCGCCACACCTGCGCCACCCACCTGCTCAATAACGGCGCCGATATCCGCTATGCCCAGCAACTTTTAGGCCATAAATGCCTCAGCAGCACCCAAGTCTACACCCGCATCAGCATCGCCAAGCTCAAAGACACCCACAACACGTTCCACCCACGCGAACGAGAGGAAAACCGCAATGACCAATAGTGCCCTACTCACCGCTTTCCTTGAATCGTTACGCCGTGAAGGGCTCCGTGCTCTCACGATCGAAGACTACCGCTCCAATATGAGCGCATTTTTTGCTTACTTAGCCCTGCATCCGCATCCTTCCCCTTTCGCCGCCGATACCGATACGCTCAGCGCTTATTGTGCATCACTTACCTGCACCACCGACCGCCCACGCACGGTCTGGCGCAAGCACCATGCGGTCTACCGCTTCTTTGAGTGGCTGCGCCTCTCCGGTATGATCCTCATTAACCCCTGCCCGGTCCCGATCTTGAGCGGTGGCGAGAGCTTGCCGCGCAATGTGCCCACCTGGGAGCTGCTCAGTCGTGCGTATCGACAGCTAAGCAGCATCACGGAGCATCACTACTGGGTAGGACGTGATCTTGCGATCCTCGATCTGGCCTATGCCTGTGGGTTGCGGCGCTGTGAGCTGCAGCGGCTCAATCTTGAGGATATCGCCCTTGCTGAAGGCACGCTCCGGGTGCGGGGCAAAGGCGAGCGGGAGCGGTTGGTTCCCTTCGGAAATCGCACCACAGACACTCTCGAGCACTACCTCTACGAGGTCCGCCCGCGGCTTGCTGTCAGACCAACCACCCGTGCCGTGTTCATCTCGTGGCAAAGAGGCGGCAAGCGCATGGCACTACGCTCAATAAACGCCATTTTTCGCCGTCTCCACCGCCGCTACGGCCTCGATCGCTCAATCACCCCCCACAATCTCCGCCACGCCTTCGCCACCGATCTGCTCCGCCACGGCGCCCCCGTCCAAGATGTCTCACAAATGCTCGGTCACGCAAAGCTCGAAACCACCACTATCTATACGCGGGTGATGCCCAGGGATCTGAAAAACAGCCACGCTCGGTGTCATCCGAGGGGGTGAATTTTTTGGCTTTAAGAGGGAGGGAAAGGCTATTTTTATGTATATGAAACTTGTTGAACCGAATACCATATATATTGAAGCGTCTGCGCTTGGGCGACCGTATGATGATCAAAGTGTCTTGCGCAACCAGATGGAAACCACCGCCCTGGTTATGATTATTACGCTGGTCAAAAAAGGGAAATACACCTTGTATTACTCACCTATCCATCTGATAGAAATCGAGCGCAATAGCATTGAAGCGGAAAAAATCGAAATTCTTCGTTTCTTGTACTCATATGGTAAAAACATTGGTGAAATTGTCAACTACGATGCAGTGGAGAGGCGCGCGTTCGAGCTTGTCGAACACCGAGTCGGATATGCTGATGCTCTTCACTTGGCAAATGCAGAAGCTCTTGATGTGAATTTTATCACCTGTGATGATGGGCTATTACGCAAGTGTCGAACCTGTGGAACTCACGTGTGGTATGGTACGACTATTGACTTTTGCAAGAAAGAAGGCCTTATATGAAGAAACTTAAAGCACTGGATCAACACGAAGTTATAGAGCGAGGTGTGGATGCTCTTTACAAGGAACTCGGTCCAGCAGAGGCCCGAAGGTTTATCGCCCTGACCCATCCTTCCCGGCGCGAAGATAGTGTCGCACGGCATAGGCGATGGCAGGCAAGTCTTAAAAAGGACGATTTTTTTAATACAATGCGGAAGGAATACCGTAAAGCTAAGAAGGCGGCAAAAAAATGATCTAAAATGCATGTTGCCTCATATGTTTTTGCCACCATGAAACTCACCACCACCTATACCACCCGCCCTGTGTTGAGCTACACAAGCCTCTTCCCCTTTCGCTGCTTCCGGGAACTCTCGGAGAGGGCGACGAAAGGGGAAAATACCTGCATTATACCCGCCGAAGGAAATACCCCACTAAAGGCCGCGAGCAAGCGCGCTTGTAAAAAAGTGCGTCTAGAGCGGAATTTTTGCCCTAAGCGTATCAAAAAGGAGTTTGATCAGGAGGGACAAGCCTGGGCCGAGATCGAAGCCACCGCCGCGATCGACATTCACCTTCACAGCTTCGGTGACAATGGGGAACTGCGCATAACCTACGAGGACCAGACCACGGACATCATCCCCCTGGCCGAAGATGGCACTGGGCACCTCCGGGGCGCACAGGTGCTCAGACTCCATGAAGACAAATGTGTCAGTGAAATCGAGGTTTGGATAGATGATGACGACGATCCGGAATTTACCTATGCGGGATCGTACAATGGCAGCGTTGGCTGCGTGACTGCCGGCGAAAGAATCGTAGTCGCCATATCCTGCACCGTCGATGAAATGAAAAATCCTGAGCCGGGTGAGGAC